>NZ_JBPETA010000112.1:0-10644 GCF_051710365.1 Symbiopectobacterium sp.
CGCGCTGCTTGAGGGCCTTGTTATAGGAGGGCCAGTTAGTGATTTTAAAATTTTGTTTTGCCATGGAGACCTGATTTTGAAACAACTATGGTGATCTGTTCCGATGATTACCCAAACTTTCTATTTTATTCAACAAAGCCTATCTTCACGTAACCATCTGATATCCAAGCCTGTGTGCTCTTAACGCAAGAATCAGAATATGAAAGTTTTCTCCCACGCCCCGTCTACCCTTTGACACAGTTCTTATCGCAAAGACGCTGTTTCCAGGAAGGTTGCTTCTAATTAATAACGGTAAATCATGTTTATTCATCGTTATTAATTAAAATGCTATCGATATCAGAGTAATTATGAAATATCAATGAGTTGTATTATTTGGGGAGAAGTGCCGGATGAGGTCTTCGTCATTCAAAGTCAAACCGTTGGTGGTGGCAGTAAGTGCCGTACTAGGTGTTCTTTCTACTTACCCATCATCCGCTGCATCGATCGATGTTTCCACGAACATCAGCGGCCTGAGCATCACAACTGCGCAGGATTATTTGAGCATAACCACTACCGGTACTATCACCGGAACCGATTTCGGTGTCACCAACACCTCAACCATTGGTACGCTCAGCAACGCTGGCGTTATCACAGGTAGTGATGGGATCTATAACACCGGGTCGATCGGTCCATTAACCAACTCCGGTTTAATTTCTGCCAGTGACAACAGTGGTCTTTGGAGTGATGAGGGTAACATTGATTCGCTGTTTAACACCGGCACCATTTCGGGACATAAGGGCGTTTACCTCGAGAACAACAGCTTTCTGGGGGAATTCAACAACTCTGGATATATCGAAGGTGATGAAGATACGGCCGTTTTAATCAACGCCAGCAACCTATGCTCTTTCGAGAACTCTGGTGAGATCAGTGGTGACCAGGGCATCGTGCTGGAAAATGATTCCAAGCTGTATGAGTTGGTCAACTCCGGTGCGATTTCCTCTGATAACGACGCCACCATTCTGCTCAACAGTTCCAGTATCTATTCCATTAGTAACACCGGATTGATTACCGGTGATGCCGGGATCGTTCTGGAAAATGATGCCAGCTTAGCGTCATTAATTAACGGCGGTACCATCAACGCGAGCCTGGGTATTGGCGTGTTTGGTGAAAATGTCGAAGAGTTAAGTTCGATTGGATCTATTTCCAACACTGGCCTTATTGATGCTGACGACGGGCTGATTGTATCAGGCGGCGGGTATGTAGGTACCTTCTTCAACTCGGGTACCCTGAGTGCCAATCTGGGCATCGGTGCGTTTGGTAACCCGGAAGACGCTGTCGGTACGATCGCCGCCATTAATAACAGCGGACTGATTGATGCGGAGAATGGCCTGGTGGTGGAAGGTGGCTCCTATGTCGGGACATTTTTCAACTCGGGCTCCATCGACACCAATATCGCCATGGGAATTTACAACGGTGGTACCCTTGGCTCCCTCAGCAATGAAGGCATTATCAGCGGTGAGTCTGCCGCGCTCTCCATCGATGGCGGGAGTATCGGGTCGATTTATAACGATGGGGTGATTGCAGGAAATATCTACTCCACCAGCGGGCTGACCTTCTTTGGCAGTGAAGGCGAGGACATCGGGACCTTGACTGGCTATGACAAAGGAAGTATCGGTACCATTTCCATTGCGGCCGGTGACCTGACTTTTGTTACGGGCAGTACGGTGCTGAATGACAACGTCATTCTGGGGGAAGGCCAACTGGTGAATGGCTCTGCCCAACTGATGGTCAACAATGTGCTCACGATCGACGGCGACTATCAGCAGGGAGGCGGTGCCAGCCTGCTGTTTGGTGTCAATAACTACCTTGCCACCAACGGTGATATCAACGCCTACAACGGGTATGGCGGCCTGGTGGTGTCCGGCAGTGCCAATATCGCCAGCGGATCCAACGTGGGGCTAATGGGTAACGGCCAATATGCGTTTGCACAAGAGCAGCGCTATGTGGTAATTCGGGCAAATAGTGATGGTACCGATTACAACGCCGACAAACTGGATTACTGGGCTGAGAATTACACCGGGCTGCTGACCGGTAATACGGTAACGCACGGCAGCACCAGCGATCTGGTGGTGACGCTCGGTGACTGCAATGGTGACTACAAGCCGATTGGTTACGCGACGACGTCAAACGCCATCTCCGCATTGAACGGCCTGTTTAACTATGGCGGTACGGAGTCGTCCCTGCTCAATCTGTTTAACGATGGTGCTGCGGTAGGCAATACAGCAGAGGCTAACCGTGCGGGGGCGCAACTTAGCCCAGCGGCGATCGCCTCAGCCTCGGTACAGGCGGCAGCACTGCCCGCCATGTCGGTACTGGACGTATTGGCGCAACGCGGTGAAGCCATTCGTCTGGCAGGCGCAGGCAGCGGTATTTCGACCGGGGAAAATGATGACGGTCCGGTAGCCTGGGGGCGAGGCTTTGGCGGCAAGGTCAACCGAGGTCAGCAGGGGAATATCGCGGGTTACGACGGACACTTCGTTGGCGTGATGTTAGGGGGCGATGGTGAGGTCAACGATAATTGGCGTCTGGGGGGATTAGGCAGCTACACCACCACCATGGTGAACAGCAGCGGCGATAATCTGGGCAGTTCGGCCCATGTCAAATCTTACGGCGTGTTCGGCTATGCCAACTATGAGGGTGACCCTTGGTACGTCAACCTGACGACTGGCGGTATCTTCCACCATTACGGCACCAAGCGTCAGCTTGATTTCACCGGATTTAACGGTAATACCACGGCAACATTCAAAGGCAACCAGTTCATTGCCTCCGGTCTGGTGGGGTATCCGCTCTCGATGGGAACCCAGTGGACTCGATTGACACCGATCGCTGCCTTGACCTACAGCAAACTGGGGCAGGACGGTTATACCGAGGCGGGTGGCAACGGTGCGGGATTGCGGGTTGACGATACCACGGTAACCTCACTCAAAAGTGACCTGGCGTTGAAGTTGGATCACCGTTTCAAAATGTCAGACGGTGAAGTCCAGCCGTTTATTCAGGGCGGATGGCGTCACGAATACCATGACGATGCGTTGCAATCGGTAGCCAGCTTCTCTGCCGACAGCACCGGCGCAAGTTCATTTGTGGCACGCGGTTCGAAACCGATTGTGGATACTGGCGTGTTCTCGGCGGGGGTTTCTCTCGTGGGCTCTCGGGATCTCAGCGTGACGATAAAATATACCGGCGAAGCGGTCCGACACTATCAAAGTCACACCGGTAATCTGCAACTGCGCTGGCAGTTCTGATTCCCCTGCGCCAGCGGTATGGTCACGCCGCTGGCGCATTGTTTCAGTTCATTCGCTGGCATCAGGGAGATTTTGTGCTTAATCCGACTCATCCAGTGGCGACACCGCTTACCGTGGAAACGGCCCTGCGGTGCGCGTATGCACAATGGCGGGCTGGTCAGGCGGTGCAGGCAGAGCAACTCTGTCTGCGTATTTTGCGTGTCGTCCCTCAGCAACCGGGGGCCATGCATCTGCTCGGCGTTATGGCCCATGTCTATGGTTTTCAGGAGCGTGCGGTTACCTATTTAGAGGCGGCGACCCGCTCGCCGCAAGCGCCTGCGCTGTTTCACAGCAATCTGGCAGAGATGTATCGTCAAAAGGGACAATTAAAGGACGCTGAGCAGTCGGCGTGCAACGCAATTGCTGCCGATCCGCAACTGATGGATGCATGGAACAACCTGGGTATCATCGCACAAGAGTGTGGCAATCTAACTTTCAGCGAATCCTGTCTGCGCAAGGTGCTGGTTGCTCGCCCCATCAGCCCACACGCCCACAACAATCTGGCGAACACGCTGCGCCGTTTAGGGCAGAGTCAGCAAGCATTGCATCATTACCAGCAGGCGCTGGTGCATGACCCTCAGTTTGTTCAGGCTTGTATTAACCAATCCTCCCTGTTACGCGAACTCGGCCATTTAGCGCGAGCCGCCGAGTTAGCTGAGCAGGCGATAGCCCTCGACCCACGCTGCGCGGAAGCCTATCTTAATCTTGCCGATCTGGCGAGGGTGCGCCAACGGCCCGAAGAGGTCAGCCGCTGGTTGGACGCATTACGCGCCTTTGCACCAGACCGGGTTAACGCGCAGGGCGCGACGTCCGGTACGGCGCTGTCCGCCGAGGTGATTGCCGCCTGTCATCAGCAAGTGCTCTCTCTTTCTGCCGAAGGTCGCCATGCCGAGGTGGAAGCTTTGCTGACGCAAACGCTGGCGAACGGCAACGGGCCGCCGACGCTGTGGCATCTGCTGGCGCGGGCGCTGCGCGCTCAGTTAAAAATGGAACCCGCGTTGCGCATTATGACCATGTTGGTGCGGGTTCGGCCCGGTGAGATGACGGCACGTTTCGATCTGGCCTCACTGCTGTTAGTCACCGGCGATTTTACCCATGGCTGGCGCGAATACCGCTTTCGCTACCAGATGGAGCACACGGCTAAGGTGTGCCGTCATGTGCAGAAACCGCGTTGGGAAGGGCAGCCGCTGGCGGGGAAACGCTTGCTGATTCATGACGAACAGGGCTTTGGCGACACCTTTCATTTTTTACGCCTGGTGCAAACCGCGCGCGAGCGCAGCGGTGCGCGCATTATTCTGCAAGTGAACAGCGATTGTCTGGCACTGGCACGCCGCTGTACTGGCTGGGATGAGATCGTTGTGCGTGGAAACTTACCGCCGTCCTTTGATTATCATTGTGAGCTGATGAGCCTGCCGATGGCGCTGGGCCTGCAACTGACGGATTTGCCCGGTACTGTGCCTTATCTGTTTGCCGATCCCCAGCGTATCGAGCTCTGGCAACAGCGTCTGGCGCATTTACCGCGACCTGTTGCTGCTGTCAGCGGTGGCAGGCATTGTCCACTGGGGGCTGATGGGGGCCACCGTAGCGTTGCCTTGGCTGATTGTGATACAGATATTGCACTGCGGTACCTTTACCCTGTGCCACCTGGCCGCCATGCGCTTTATTTCTGCGCGTCGCGGTGGCGACGTGCTGCGTTTGCAGGCCGTCTACTCGGCACTGGCAATGGGCGGCAGCATTGCGGTGATGACGGTGGTGTCAGGCTTTTTGTTTGAACATCTGCAACACGCTACCTTTTGGGTGATGGCGGCGCTGGTGGTTCCTGCGCTGTTTTTGCGACCTGCCACGCCCGTTCAGCACGCATAAACTGGGTATCACGTTCATTTCGGAATAGGATGACACTTGGAAAGTTCGGGGGTCATCGTCTGCGTCAAGAGACGATACATTATGTTACTTTATAACACTTTCGGTCGCTGTTGTGCTCGGTTAGGGTGGCGGTGGGGCGTGTTGTTCTCGCTGCTGTTGCTTGCCTCGCCTTCGGTGTGGGCGCACCCCCACAGTTTTATTGATATCCAAACCACGGTTGAAGGTGAGAATGACACCATCACCGGGTTGCGTATGCACTGGACGATGGACCCGATCACCTCAGCCGATCTGCTCTACGATGCGGGCAAGGCGAAAAGTGACTCTGAAATCTGGAAAAAGCTGGCGGCGGAAGTGATGGCGAACGTGTTGGGCCAGCACTATTTTACTGAGATCTACCGGGATAACGCGGCGGTGAAATTTCAACCGCTGCCGACAGAATATCATCTGTCGCGGCAGGGTAACAAAGCGGTACTGGAGTTTGTGCTGCCGCTGGCGCATCCGCAACCTTTGAAAGGCGCGCCGCTACAGATTTCTACCTATGACCCGACCTATTTTGTCGATATGTCCTATCAGGATAAAAACGCTGTTCGCCTTGCGCCTGCGCTGGCGGAACACTGTAAAGCAGCGCTGTTTACCCCGAAACCCAGCGCTGATTTACGTTCTTATGCGCTGTCGCTGGATAAAGCCGATGCCCCCGATGAGGATCTGGCGCTGGGCAAACAGTTTGCACAACAAATTACGCTGGAATGCCACTGACTGTGTTTGAAAAACGAAAACGCCATCGCACTTTGAGACTGTGTCTTGGCCTGTGGTGGCCGTTAGCGGTTTTTTTACTGCTCCTGGCGCTGGGGGCTCAGGTGGCGCTGCGCTACTGGCCGGATATTCTGCTGCAAAGCGTTGCCTGGCAGAAGGTGATGCATCAGCAGATGTCAGCGCTGCTTGAGGCGGTGCACGAACAACCGCATCAGGCGGGGCTGAGCCTGCTGGCGTTCAGTCTGCTCTACGGCATCTTGCACGCGGTGGGGCCGGGACACGGTAAAGTGGTGATCGCCACCTACCTTGCCACCCATCCTACGCAGCTTAAAAACAGTCTGAAACTGACTCTGGCATCCTCGCTGCTGCAAGGCATGATGGCGATTGGGTTGGTGAGCGTCACGTTGGGGGTTTTGCAACTCTCCAGCCGGGCACTGCACGCCAGCAGTTTCTGGATGGAAAAGGCCAGTTTTATGCTGGTGGCGCTACTGGGATTGTGGCTCAGCGTGCGCGCCCTTAAACGTCTGTGGGCGGCGATTACCCATGCCCGACATGCCAACAAACCAAATATTCAGCGTATTCACGTGTTAACCGCAGAGGCGCGTCCGTTACCGTTAGCGCCGTTATCGCCCGTGACGGATGATGGCGTATGCGGTTGCGGCCATCGTCATCTCCCCTCCCAGGAAGAATTGCAACGTGGTGATGGCTGGCGTACCCGAGTGGCGATTGTGTTTGCCATGGGGTTGCGTCCCTGCTCGGGGGCCATCCTGGTGCTGTTGTTCTCCAAAGTGATCGGCGTGTTTGCCTGGGGCGTTGCTTCTGCACTCGCCATGGCGCTGGGCACGGCCATTACCCTCTCGGTGTTGGCGCTGCTGGTGTTCTTTTGCCGCCGAGTGATTGAACGTATGGGACGCTCACGCGCGCCTACGCTGTGGCAACAGACCGCCTGGAGCACGTTGTCGCTGGCGGGTGGCATGGTGCTGTTTGGCGCTGGCGTTCTGCTTTATCTCTCGGCGCAACCTGCCATTACCGGTGGTATCCGTCCGTTCTCCTGACGTGCCTGGTTCTGATTTTTCTTTCTGAACGTGCCTGACGTCAAAAAGCCATTGCGTCTGCTCTGGCGCGCAGCAATATCATTTTAAAGATGATAATGAGTCTCATTATCCATATAAAAATCAGGGATAAAGAAGAAAACGCTACATTGGATAGCTACCATCGCGCTATGGAGTGTCACCTGCCTGTCGTATGCCGCCTCGATCGTTATCGAAGATGTCAGTGGTCGCAAGGTTGAAATTGCCGCAGAAGCCAAACGCATCATTTTGGGCGAAGGGCGACAGATTTACCTGCTGGCGGCCTTTGACACTGAAGCACCGTTTAAACGCGTGGTCGGTTGGCGTGACGATCTGCCCAAAGCGGATTTTGATGGCTATAAGGCCTATGAAAAACAGTTCCCGAGCATCACATCGCTGCCAACGTTTGGAGGCGCGAAGGACGGCACCTTTAACGTTGAGCAGGCGTTAACGCTCAAACCCGATTTGGTGCTGATGAACCTGGAATCGAAAGCGGCGACGGATGAAGGCAAACTGATTGAAAAGCTGGAGCAGTTGGGTATTCCGGTGGTGTTTATCGATTTCCGCGAGAAGCCGTTTGAGAATGCGGAAAAGAGCATCCGTATCATGGGGCAACTACTGAACAAGCCGCAGCGTGCCAAGGAGATCGTTCAGTTCCGCCGCGAGCAGATCGCCGTGGTAGAAGATCGCCTGAAAAATTATCAGGGACCGCGTCCGAAAGTCATGATCGATCGTGCTGGAGGCTATGATGATGAGTGCTGCATGTCCTTTGGTGATGAAAACTTTGGCAAAATGGTGGAAGTCGCCGGTGGGAGCAATATCGCCAAAACGGCGATCCCTGACACCTTTGGCACCTTGAATCCGGAATTTATTATCAGCGCTCGTCCGGATGTGGTGATTGTCACGGGGGCTAACTGGAAGAACTACAACACGGCGAACAAGTGGGTTGGCGTGGGGCCAGGTGCGGACACGGCGGAAGCCACCAAACGTCTGGCTGCGTTGATGCAGCGTTCTGCGTTCAAAACCTTGCCGGTGGCGACCAACGGCAATGCCCACGCTATCTGGCACCAGTTCTACGATGGTCCGTATCAGTTTGTTGCGATTCAGGCGATGGCGAAATGGCTGCATCCGGATCTGTTTAAGGATATCGATCCGGACGCGACGTTCAGAACCTTTCATGAGAAGTTCTTGCCGCTGCCGTATCAACCGGGATATTGGGTAACGCTGCCACCGCAGCAGAAATAATTACCGATGAAAAAGCCCGCGTTTATGCGGGCTTTATGGTCATTCAATGCACTAGCAATCAAATCGTCGGTTCAGACACCAACCCATCAATCATCACTTGCGGTATGCCCTGCGAACAGCGCTCAATGCGCCCGCGTACGCCATACACCTGTGCCAGACTGTCAGCGCTGATCACCTCGGCAGGCGCGCCGTCAGCAATCAGCTCACCGTTTTTCAGCATCAGCACATGGTCGCCGTGGCGCAGGGCGATATTGATGTCGTGCACCACCACCAGCGTGACGATATTGCGCTTGCGCGTCTCTTTACGCACCAAATCCATCACGTGGAACTGGTAATTGAGATCCAGCGCTCTTAACGGTTCATCCAGTAACAGCAGGGAAGGTTGGCGAATCAGCGATTGCGCCAGCCCTACCAGCTGTTTTTGGCCGCCGGAGAGTTGGTCCAGATAGCTCATCGCCAGATGTTCAATACCGAGTTGGCGCAACAGCGTCAACACTTCATTCTCTTTCTCGCGCGAGTTCAAACCGCCGGAAGCCCGCTGTGCCACGATGATCGACTCCAGCACGTGCAAATGCACGCCTGCGGGCAAAGATTGTGGCAGATAAACCACCTGTTCGGCACGCTTGGCGAACGGCAATTGCATCAGTTCGGTATCGTCCAGATGCAGTTCACCGTTGGCGTTGCCTAGTCCGGCCAACGCGCGCAGCAGCGTTGATTTACCGCTACCGTTGGGGCCAAGCAGTACCGTGATTTTACCGCGCGGCAACAGCGGCACATTGAGGTTGTGAATGATTTGTCGTTTCGGATAACCGGCTTAGAAACGGGAGATGCGCAAACCGGCGTGCGACAGCGTCTGGTTCATACATTCCCCCGGTGGCGCAGAATAATACTCAGGAAGAAGGGTACCCCAACCAGCGATGTCACGATCCCAACAGGAATAATCACGCCGGGGATCAGGTTTTTAGACGCCACCGACGCCAGCGATAACACCAGTGCACCAATCAGGGCGCTGGCGGGCAGATAAAAGCGGTGATCTTCTCCGAATACCATGCGGGCAATGTGTGGCGCAACCAGACCAATAAAACCGATCGGACCGACAAACGCCACCGACAGCGCCGAGAGAATACTGATGCGTAGCAGCGTCGCCAGACGTAAACGGCGTACGTTGATGCCAAAACTTGTGGCGCGATCTTCCCCGAGACGCAAGGCGGTGAGCTTCCATGAACTCATAAACGACAGCGGCATTAATACCACTAGCGCCAACAGCAGTACGCCCAGCTTTTCCCATGAGGCGCGCGCCAGGCTGCCCATGGTCCAGAACACCAGACCTTGCAAGGTATCTTCATTGGCGATGAATTGTAGCATCGATACCAGCGCATTGAAGGTGAACACCAGCGCGATACCGAACAGGACCACGCCTGACGTCGCGACGTTGGTCCAGCGGGTAATGCCATCAAGTAACAATGCGGCCATCAGCGCAAAGAGAAAGGCGTTGGAGGAGATAAACCACTGAGCCGGAATGCCGGGGATACCAATCCCCAGCACAATCGCCAGAGCTGCACCGAAGGCAGCGGCTGAAGAGACGCCCAGCGTGAACGGGCTGGCTAGGGGGTTATTCAGGATGGTTTGCATCTCTGCGCCTGCCAACCCTAAGGCCAGTCCGACGATTAGCGCCATCAGCGCGTAGGGCAGGCGAATATCCCACACAATCACCCGCGTGCCGGCATCGGCCTGCGCGGGGTTGGTCAGCGTTTGCCAGAGCACATCGAGTGAAAGCCCGGATGGCCCCATGGTGAAATCCAACAGCAGGGAAGCAACGATGGCGGCGACCAGCAACAGCATGATCAGCAACCGATGGCGCAGAATATCTTGATAATGACGGAGGATATCCGAGTCAGCCGCCTTTTGGCGGCTGATGTCAGTGGTTGTACTCATCGACTACTTGGCCAACTTTTGACTGAAAATAAACGGTGTGTCTGGAAGTGCGGTAAAGAGACGCACGATATCGTGGTAAGTTTGATCAGGATTTAACGTTGCCAGCGCTTGCGGATAGGCAATTTTCGCCAGATATTCCATGCCGACAATGTTATACGGATGGTTATAGAAGTGGTGATACACCCCGTAAACCTGACCAGCCTTAATGGCGGGGACCTGATCGATACCCGGACGGCTTAACAGCACATCGGCTTTGGCTTGAATATCCTCAGCGGTGGCGTTATAGCCGAAAGACAGAATTTTGTTGGCGCTGTTGCCGCGTTTGGAGCCGGTCATGATGTGTATTAGTCGCGACTTGATCTGACACTGGACCTTGCAAGGTTGAGAGTTACCGGTTTTGATATGGGTGTCCAATCCTTATACAAAACACGAGGTAACTCTCATGATTCATACTAACA
>NZ_JBPETA010000113.1:0-10603 GCF_051710365.1 Symbiopectobacterium sp.
GCGATGGGGGTAAAAGGAAACCAAGGTGCGCGGTAATTGAGCTCCGACAATGAACGCCCGGAACGCAGATGGTGACGACGAAAAGCAATATGAGACGCACAAATACTGAGCCACACAGCAACCACGGCAAACCCGGAGATGGCAGAAAGCGCCACGTATACCGTATCGGGGGCAACGATACTTGAGGCCAGGGCCAACAACCCTCCCAACATACTGACCGAGATCGCTATCAGCGGAATGCCGCGCCGTGTAAGGCGGGCAAAACAGGCAGGCAGCGTCTTCTCATTTGAAAGCGACCACAACATACGCCCCGAGGCATAAAGACCGGAATTAGCCGCTGATAAGATCGCCGTCAGAATGACAAAGTTAAAAATATCCGCAGCATAGGGAATACCGATGCGCTCAAATACCTGCACAAATGGGCTTTTGACAATCCCCGCCTGTTCCATCGGAATCAATGCCGCCAGCACCAGTACGGTACCAACAAAAAACACAATCAAGCGCACTACGGTGGTACGAATCGCCAGCGGCACCACTTTATGCGGGTTCTCCGTCTCACCAGCAGCAATGCCGATCAACTCGGTGCCGGAAAAGGCAAAATTAACCGCTACCATGGTCATCAGAATAGGCAAGCCACCGAAGGGGAACCACCCGTGTGCGGTGAGGTTGGTTAACAGCGGCGCAGGCGTGCCATCTTTGAGCGGAATGATGCCGATCATCGCCCCTGCCCCGAGGATAATAAAATCCAGAATGGTAATCACTTTAATCACTGAGAAACAGAACTCGCCCTCGGCAAAAAAACGCGCCGAAATCACATTCAGGACAAAAATCAAGACGCAAAACACCAGACACCACACCCAGACGGGGACGGTTGGAAACCAGTATTGCATGCAAAAACCCGCTGCTGTCAGGCTCGAACCTAATGCCACTGTCCAGATCAACCAATAGAGCCAGGCAACGGTGTAGCCAGTTGCCGGGCTGAGGTAGCGTGATGCATAAACGTGAAATGCCCCGGTTTCCGGCATCGCCACCGACAATTCCCCCAACGACAGCATCACCAGATACACCACCACCGCACCAATCAGATAGGCCAACAGCGTACCCGCAGCACCCGTGGTGGAAATAATATAACCGGTATTAAAAAACAGCCCAGCGCCAATAACGCCGCCCAATGAAAGCATGATCAAATGGCGCGCCTTCATTGCACGTTTAAAGGTACCTGATTGCGCTGGGATTTCCGGAGTGGGTGTTCTGTGCTGCTGCATGCGTTCCCTTATACGCATAGACGTCTACACTTCCAAAATGGTCGTATTATACCGCTCCGTCAAGAGGAAAGCAATTGAATATCCTAAAGTGATTGAGATATGGAGAAAAAACCAACAGCGATGATATGAAAACAATCAATACACTCCGCATCAGACCAGTGCAGCGATAGTTCGCGCAATGGCATCTGACGTGGTCAGGGTTCGAATCTGGCGAAACAGATCGTCGGCCTCAACATAGGCTTTCCGTAAATAACCGAGCCACTGCTTGATGCGCGCCACGTGATACATGCCAGTATCCCCCTGCTTCTCGAGCTGGGTGTAGCGCTGCAACAACGCGACCACCTCGGGCCAGGGCAGCGGCGGTGCATTGTATTTAATCACTTTACTCAGATTGGGCACGTTAAGCGCGCCGCGCCCAATCATAATGTCCTGACACCCGGTAGCCGCGATACAATCCTGAGCGCTTTGCCAGTCCCAGACTTCGCCGTTCGCCACCACCGGGATCGATAAGCGCTTGCGGATTTCACCAATGGCCGCCCAGTTAATGCGCTCCGCTTTGTATCCGTCTTCTTTGGTGCGCCCATGAACCACCAACTCGGTGGCGCCCGCTTGCTGAACAGCATCTGCAATTTCAAATTGACGATCGCCCGAATCCCAGCCTAACCGAATTTTCACTGTCACTGGGAGATGGCGCGGCACCGCCTCACGCATCGCTTTCGCTCCCTGATAGATCAATTCAGGATCTTTTAGCAACGTGGCTCCGCCGCCGCTGCCATTCACCAGCTTTGACGGGCAGCCACAATTGAGGTCAACGCCGTAGGAGCCGAGCGCCACCGCGCGCGCCGCGTTCTCCGCCAGCCATTGCGGATACTGTCCCAGTAATTGAATGCGCACCAGCGTGCCATAAGGCGTCCGGCTGGCATGATGCAGTTCGGGGCAAAGGCGGTAGAAGGATTTGACAGGCAGCAGCGTATCTACCACGCGTAAAAACTCGGTGATACGCAGATCGTACTCATTGATGTCGGTCAGCAGTTCCCGCACCAGAGCATCGAGAACGCCTTCCATCGGCGCAAGGAGGATACGCATAACGCTATTACGCTCATCAGGACGCCGCACGGCGCACCAGTTAAATCAGCCCGCCATGGTACTGAGGCGGGCAGGAAAAGCAAGCGTTACGCTATCGCTAGCCTTTGTCCGCGACCGAGGGATTGAAGGCCTGACGCGTAAAACTCAGCAGACATGCCAACGCCGCCGTGCCGCACCCCATATAAAGCGCATAGTAACCGCCCTGCATATCAAATCGCGCCAGCAACATGCCCACCAGCGCAGTGCCGCTGGACTGTCCTATCAGGCGCGCTGTGCCCAGCATGCCGCCTGCGGCACCGCTACGTTGGCGCGGTGCCGACGTGACCAACAGGCGGTTATTGGGCGACTGAAATAAGCCAAAGCCCGCGCCGCACAGGGCCATGCGCCAGGCAATACCGGCCATGGTGGTGACGGGGGAAAGCTGGCTCAACGCCAACATCCCGACGGCAAGCAGCAGCAAGCCAACACCGCCCAGTATGGCGGGTGACATCCGATCGGAAAGCCTGCCGGCCACCATAGCCATAACGCCGGTTGCCAACGGCCAGGGCGTCATCATTAGCCCCACTTCGGCCGGGGTCAGTGCCAATTCATGGTGAAACAGAAACGGCAGAGAAACAAAGGCCAGCATCTGTGTGGCAAAGGAGGCGATGGAGGTCGCCAGCGACAAACTGAACACTGGGATGCGCAGTAAATCAAACGGGAACAGCGGTGCTGTGGCAGACTCTTCCCGGCGTACCAACAGCAGAGTCGCCACCAGTGCCAACCCCAGTTGTCCACCGATCAGCACGGCATTGCTTTTATGACCGATGCTCTCAATGGCGGTAATGACCAAACCGATCATCAACGCGCTCAATAGCGCGCTCACACCGTCAAACGGCTGCTGGCTACGATCGTTATCCGGTAGACTGCGCATTGCCAACAGAATGGCCGCAAGGCCAAGGGGCAGATTGATGGCAAACAACCACGGCCAGGAGGCTACGGATAAAATCCCCCCTTCCAGTGTTGGCCCCACGGTGGCGGCCATAGCCACCACCAACGCGTTAATACCAATTGCACCGCCCAGCTTGGCGCGCGGCACGATGTAGCGGATTAACGCGGTGTTCACGCTCATCAGCCCTGCTGCACCGATGCCCTGCACCACGCGCGCCAGCGTTAACAACAGCATGCTGTTCGCCAACATGCAGGCCAGAGACGACAGGATAAACAGGGTTAACCCGTACATGTACACCGTACGATAGCCGTAAATCTCGCCCAAACGCGCAAACGGAATCAGGCATACCACCACCGCCAGCTGATAGCCGTTAACAATCCAGATCGCGCTGGCCGCGCTAATAGTGAAATCCGTAGCAATAACCGGCAATGCCACGTTGGCGACCACTGCGTCCATCACCGCCAGCGTAATGCTGATGGCAATGATCAACATGGCATAGTGACGCTGCGGAGTCGGCAGACCATCTTCAGTGATACCGGGGGCGGCTGTTCTCATTATTCAGTCTTTATTCGGGCAAAGCGCGTCGGCTTGCGGATGGAGGTGAGTTAAGCAGCTTACTGATAATCCACGTGAATGGGAAGTCTGTGAGAAGAGAGAAGGCCACAACGGCAAGACGTTGACGCAAAGGCATGAAACAAAGGAAGCACAATAACGCAGGAGAGCGACAGCTCCCCTGCGAACAGCTTTATTACTCGCTTCTGGCGCACGTCGGGCGACGCTGACCATTACCCTGCGAGCGCGATGCGGCAGGTTTCCCCTGGCCGCCACGGCGTTGTTCTCCAGAAGGAGAACCTTCGCCACTGCGCTGGCTTTGGCGCCCATTTTGAATCGGCTCTGCCTTGATATTCGGATCAGGCTCAAAGCCCGGCAGGGCAATGCGTGGAATTTCGCGTTTCAGCAGTCGCTCGATATCGCGCAGCAGCTTATGCTCATCGACACACACCAGCGAGAGCGCTTCACCGGTAGATTCCGCACGACCAGTACGACCAATGCGGTGCACGTAGTCTTCCGGCACGTTGGGCAGCTCATAGTTCACCACATGCGGCAGTTGGTCGATATCCAGACCGCGCGCAGCGATATCCGTTGCTACCAGCACCCGAATCGACCCTTCCTTGAAATTCGCTAACGCACGGGTACGAGCTCCCTGGCTCTTGTTGCCATGGATAGCCGCGGCGGTAATGCCGTCTTTGCCCAATTGCTCAGCCAGATGGTTAGCACCGTGCTTGGTGCGGGTAAACACCAGCACCTGCTGCCAGTTCTCTTTGCCGATCAGCAAAGAGAGCAGCTCGCGCTTGCGTTTCTTAATCGACAAAGTGCACGTTTTGGGTCACCAGTTTCGATGGCGTATTGCGACGCACCACTTCGACCGACGCAGGGCGCGTCAGCAGCGTATTGGCCAGCGCCTTGATCTCATCAGAGAAGGTGGCTGAAAACAGCAGGTTTTGTCGTTTAGCGGGCAGTTTTGCCAGCACACGGCGAATGTCGTGGATAAAGCCCATGTCCAGCATGCGATCCGCTTCATCCAGCACCAGTATTTCAATACGGGAAAGGTCAACGGCATTCTGGTGCTCCAAATCCAACAGACGTCCCGGCGTTGCCACCAGAATGTCGACGCCACCGCGCAGTTTCATCATCTGTGGGTTAATGCTGACACCACCGAACACCACCAGCGAGCGTAAGCGCAGGTACTTGCTGTATGCGTGCACGTTTTCACCAATCTGAGCGGCCAGTTCACGCGTCGGTGTCAGGATCAATGAACGTACCGGGCGACGGCCTTTAACGTCACTGGGCTTGGCGCTCAGCAGTTGCAACAGCGGCAGGGTAAAGCCGGCGGTTTTACCGGTGCCCGTTTGCGCGCTGGCCATCAAATCCTGCCCCGACAGCACCACGCGAATCGCCTGGCGTTGTACCGGCGTAGGTTCACGATAGCCCTGTTCTTCAACAGCACGGAGAATATCGGCGCTCAGGCCGAAAGATGAAAAAGACATAGAGAAAACAACTCCAGATCCACCCTGACCGAGCCAAAGCCGGTGCAGTTTCCAGGGGGAACATCAGGCGGGTTTGCTGAGCCACCATCAACCAAGGAATAAGGAATAACGACGTGAGCAACAACCACAATGAACGGGTACAAACTACGGTGCATAAGGCCGCTAGTGTAACAGAGATTTCACCTTCCTGATATGCCATCCTGATAGCTACTATTCTGAATTATTCATGTCCCTGCGCTTGAGTATATCCGTGCTCATGCGCAGAGACGTGACGTGAATCACTTATAAAAAACGAGAATAGGCTAAATTTAATCATACGATTGATTAAAAAAGGCTGTATGCCATGTTATTTTAGGCAACGTCGCCTACACGAGGCAACCACACCAAGCAACGACTGTTACAGGCAGCCCTTGAGGTGTTTGGCGAGTTTGGCCTGCAAGCCGCCACCACGCGCGACATTGCCTGCCGTGCCGGGCAGAACATCGCCGCTATCACCTATCATTTTCACTCCAAAGAAGGGTTATATCGCGCGGTGGCAAGCGCTATTGCCGATGAAGTGGCACACACCTATCTCCCTTTGCGCACAGAAATTACCGAATACCTGCAACAGCCCGCTGGCACGCCAGAGCGCTACATGGCGTATCTGCAAAAACTGGTGCTGAACTTTACCCGGCTGATGACCAAGCCCGGAAACGTTGCACTTCAGCCGTTTTATGTCGCGCGAGCAGTTGTCACCAACGGATGCCTATCCGCTGATGCACGAGCGCATTATCGCGCCCATGCATCAGTTGATGACGCAACTGGTCGCCGGCTACACCGGGCTAGACAGCAACGATCGCAGAACCGTTATCCACGCCCATGCACTGATCGGTGAAGCACTGGCGTTCCGCTTTGCCCGAGAAACCATACGACTACGAGCGGGCTGGGACGACATCGGTTTGGAACAGAGCCTGGTGATTAACGACGTGGTGACACAACACATAGCGCTGGTGCTTGACGGCCTGAGAACCGCACAACAGCGCTGATGCCTTTAGCCGGTCAAAAAGGGAAGCCTTCCATGAATAAAGTTAAATCGCGCGTGACCATTCTGGTGCTTTTACTGCTGGCAGCCGCACTCTATGCGGGCTGGGCGCACTATGCACGCTATGACACGCCCATCACGCTGTACGGTAACGTGGATATTCGCACGGTGAATCTGGCATTTCGCGTCAGTGGACGTCTGGCAACCTTGCAGATGGATGAGGGGGACAGCGTTAAGGCAGGACAGGCGATCGCGGCGCTGGATACCGCACCGCACCATAATGCGCTGCGCCAGGCTGACGCCAATGTTGCCAGCGCGGTAGCTCAACTGGCACTGCTTCAGGAAGGTTACCGGCGTGAAGAGGTTGCTCAGGTGCGTTCTCAAGTGGACCAAGCGCAGGCCGCCTATGAGTACGCCGACAAATTCTATCAACGCCAGCAAGGCATGTGGGGCAAGGGAGCCGTGTCACAAAATACGCTGGACGATGCCCGTTCGGCGCGTCAACAGGCACTTGCTACGCTGCAAGCCGCTAAAGAGAAATTGGGCCAATTCGAAAGCGGCAACCGCCCGCAAGAGATTGCCGCCGCCGAGGCGGCACTGGCACAAGCGCAAGCAGTACAGGCACAGGCCATTCTCGATCTGAGCGATACCACGTTAACCGCCCCTTCTGATGGTGTGATCCTCACCCGCGCCGCAGAAGCAGGCAGTATGCTCAGCGTGGGCGGCACTGTATTTACGCTCTCGTTGACCCGCCCGGTATGGATTCGTGCCTACATTGATGAGCCACAGCTTGGGCAAGCGAAACCAGTACGAGAAGTGCTGATTTATACGGACAGCCGCCCAGACCGTCCTTACCACGGCACGGTCGGATTTGTGTCCCCCAGCGCAGAATTCACCCCCAAAAGTGTAGAAACCCCCGCACTGCGCACCGATCTGGTTTATCGGCTGCGTATCATCGTGAACGATGCGGACGACCTGCTGCGCCAAGGCATGCCAGTGACGTTGCGTTTCGCCACTGATAGCGTAACGCCATGAACAGCCCCATGCCACGCATTACGCTGGACGGGGTAGAAAAAACCTTCCCTGACAGCACCACTCCCGCGCTGAAACCGCTGACCGCCACGCTTGATGCGGGTGCGGTTATCGGCTTAGTGGGGCCAGACGGCGCGGGTAAGACCACGCTGATTCGCATGCTGGCCGGTCTGTTAACACCGAGCAGCGGGACTCTGCGCGTGATGGGGCTCGATCCGGTACAGGATGACCGGCAATTGCACGCCATCCTTGGTTATATGCCGCAGAAATTTGGTCTGTATGAAGACCTGAGCGTGATGGAAAACCTGAAGCTTTACGCCGACCTGCGCGGTATTACCGGCGCACAGCGTCAGGAAACCTTTGAACGCCTGCTGACGTTTACCGACCTCGCGCGCTTTACCACGTGTCTGGCAGGAAAGCTTTCTGGCGGCATGAAGCAGAAGCTGGGGCTGGCCTGTACCCTGCTGGGCCAGCCTAACGTACTGTTGCTGGATGAGCCGGGGGTTGGGGTTGATCCCATCTCACGACGCGAGCTGTAGCGCATGGTGCACGAACTCGCTGACGACGGCATGCTGATCCTGTGGAGCACGTCTTATCTCGATGAGGCAGAGCAGTGTCGTGATGTGCTGCTGCTGAATAACGGCGAATTGCTGTATCGCGGCGCACCGCAAGATCTTACCGCCACCATGGCCGGTCGCTGCGTGCTGGCACATGCCGATGGCGTTGCACACCGCACGCTGCTGCAACAGACATTGCAGCACACCGCCGTCAGTGACGGCGTCATTCAAGGCAAGTATTTGCGTCTGATGCTGAAGGCAGGCGCAACCCCGTCCAGCCTGTGTGATACGCTCCCGCTGACGCCGGACAGCATCGAAACGACAGCCCCCCGCTTTGAGGATGCCTTTATCGACCTGTTAGGCGGTGGCCCCAAAGGGGATTCCTCACTGGCGCGCATTATGCCGTTCATTCCCGATGACGGCGATGACAAGGTGATCGAAGCCCGTCATCTGACCAAAAAATTTGGCGAATTTGTCGCGACCGATCGGGTCGATTTTACCGTGCGACGTGGCGAGATTTTCGGCCTGCTCGGCCCCAATGGCGCAGGGAAATCAACCACCTTCAAGATGATGTGCGGTTTGCTCACCCCCAGTGCAGGCCATGCGCGCGTGCTGGGCCTAGATCTTAAAATCAGCTCGGGCAAAGCGCGTCAGCATCTGGGCTATATGGCACAGAAATTTTCTCTGTACGGTAACCTGACGGTAGAACAAAACCTGCGCTTTTTCTCTGGCGTCTACGGTCTACGTGGCCGCCAACAACGCGAGAAAGTCGCGGCCATGACGCAGGCATTCAACTTTGCGCCGATAAGCCGACAAACACCGGACGCCCTGCCGCTTGGATTCAAACAGCGCTTAGCCCTGGCCTGCGCCTTAATGCACGAGCCGGATATTCTGTTTCTTGACGAACCCACCTCTGGCGTCGATCCCCTCACCCGCCGGGAGTTCTGGATGCACATCAACGGCATGGTCAGCCGGGGCGTGACTGTCATGGTGACCACTCACTTTATGGATGAGGCGGAATATTGCGATCGTATCGGCCTGGTTTATCGAGGCAAACTGATTGCCAGCGGCACACCCGATGCCTTAAAGCAGCAGGCGGTTACGCCAGACATGCCCGATCCCAGCATGGAGCAGGCGTTTATCGCCCTGATTCAGGCCTACGACACGGAGAACGCCCATGACTAACGCCAACAGCAACCCCGTGTCGGACAGCACCGCCTTTTCCTGGCGACGCTTGCGGGCATTGTGTCGCAAAGAGAGCAAGCAGATTGTGCGCGATCCCAGCAGCAGTCTGATTGCCTTTGTCATCCCATTAATGCTGTTGTTTATTTTTGGCTATGGCATCAACCTCGACTCCAGTCGCTTACACGTCGGTATCCTGCTGGAAGAACAGAGTGAAGCGGCGCGCGATTTAGCCCAAACCTTTGCCGCCTCCCCCTATATTGAACCAACCATCAGCCGCGACCGCCAAACATTGATCCAGTTGATGCAAGCGGGGCGCATTCGCGGTTTGATCACCATCCCTGGCAATTTTGCCGAGCAATTGTCACAACCCGGAGGGCTGGCCTCGCTACAGGTGATCACTGACGGCAGTGAGCCTAATACCGCCAATTTCGTTTGCGGCTATGTGTAAGGGGTTTGGAAGGTCTGGCAGGAGCAGCGCGCGTTGGCTCAGGGGGCACTTTTACGCAACCCATTGAGGTACAACTGCGCTATTGGTTCAACCCGGCAGCGGTCAGCCAGCACTTTATCATTCCCGGTGCCATCACCATTATCATGACCGTCATTGGCGCCATTCTGACCTCATTAGTGATTGCCCGAGAATGGGAGCGCGGTACCATGGAAGCGCTGCTGTCAACGCAGGTTACGCGTGCAGAGCTGCTGCTGGCTAAGTTGATCCCCTACTATGGATTGGGCATGATAGCCATGGTGCTGTGCATGGTGGTGGCCGTCTTCGTGCTGCATGTTCCCTACCGCGGATCGCTCCTGGATACTGTTTAGCATCAGCAGCCTGTTTCTCGCCTGTACCCTTGGCATGGGACTGCTAATTTCCACCCTGACACGCAACCAGTTCAATGCGGCGATGGTGGCGCTGAACGCAGCATTCTTGCCGGCGGTCATGCTCTCTGGGTTTATCTTTGAAATTGACAGCATGCCGGCGCTGGTGCGCGCCGTCTCCTACATCATTCCCGCACGCTATTTCGTCAGTACGCTGCAAAGCTTATTCCTCACGGGTAACGTGGTCAGCATCTTGCTGGTCAATCTGGGCTTTTTAAGCCTCGCCACGCTGTTTTTCATCGGGCTGACCGCGTTGAAAACGCGGCGCAGACTGGATTAGGAGGGATCGCAATGTTTTACCGCTTATGGACGCTGATCGTGAAAGAGCTACAATCACTGCTGCGCGAACCGCAAACCCGCAGCCTGCTGGTGCTCCCGGTGGTGCTTCAGGTCTCTCTGTTCCCGTTCGCTGCGACGTTGGATGTCACCAATGCCACCATCGCGATTTATAGCGAAGACAGTGGAGCAGCATCGATTGAAGGCTTTGTTGAATAAATCAGAACTTGTAACGACTGTGCCCCATCGGGTCGATTGTTACGTGATGCGAATACTGTTCGGCATTCCTAATAGCGTGATCCGGTTAAGCGCTTTGACCATCGCCATGG
>NZ_JBPETA010000114.1:0-10507 GCF_051710365.1 Symbiopectobacterium sp.
ACGGATGGTAACGTGGGGAGTACTCATGCTGATTGGTCTGCAAAAAGCAGTAATAAATTCAGAACTTCAGAATACCGTCAAGTCCCGAAAAAAGAAAAATCAGGTGCGGAATGACGGTTACACCAAAGATACATGACATATCTTTTTTAGATAAGACCACGTATGCCCACGTAAATGTCTCAAGGGTGTTTAACGTTGCTTCAAGCTGTTTTTTTATAACCTCCTCAACATCACGCTCACTTTTCATTAACATATCAACATCCTTGTAAGTGCGAGTAGTATACCTTCAATAATATATCGCATATGGGAAAGTATGACCGCCTTCGTATCAGTTTGGGTACAGGTATAAGATACAGCAAGTAAACTGTACTTATGGTCAGATTATTTTTCCAGTTATTTGTATTATTCTATTAGGGATAATGAGGTATTTATCACTGACAGTTACTAAAAGACCCCGAACACAAAGGGTTAGAAAAACCGATAGCTAAACACCAGGGAATACACACCCTCAGTATAAATATTAAATTGAGGGTGTTCAGACTTCAGTATCATAAGCACGCCACTGTTATTATTCTACCAGTCAAAATACATCGCTAGCATCCCCTTCTGCAACGGGAGAGCAAAGCGCTGATTTTCCCACCACCTAATCCTTGAAATAAAGGTAGAAAACCTAATAACCTCAGATAGGTGAGTGGTAAAATGAGTGCAAAATTTAAAAACGCACAATTTTTTTGACATTCTACAACGCTGTACACAGCATAACCGGTAATTGTCGTTAATGTAGGCAATTACCGTCACAAACACCGTCAAATCACACGCGAGAACTGCTGGGTCCGTGCTTTAGCACGCAGATAGCTGTCAAAGCACATGCAGATATTGCGAATCAACAAGCGGCCTTTCGGTGTTACCACGATCCCCGTAGGGTGCAATTCAGCCAGGCCATCCTGCACCAACGGTGCCAGCAGGCGCAAATCTTCTGCGAAGTAGAGTCGACAATCGATGCCGTAATCCGCTTCAATCTCTGCGTAATCCAGACGGAAATTACAGATAAGACTTTTGATCACATCACGACGGATGCAGTCATCGTGCGTCAAGCGCAAGCCGCGCCATAGCGCATTACCCTGCTCACCTACCTTCTCGTAGTAGGTTTTCAGCACCTTTTCATTTTGCGCGTAGCTGTCGCCAATCATGCTGATCGCCGACACCCCCATGCCCAGTAGGTCAGTGTCACCTTGCGTGGTGTAACCCTGAAAATTACGGTGCAATTTACCGGCACGTTGTGCCAGCGCCAGCTCATCGTCTGGGCGAGCAAAGTGATCCATGCCGATAAACTGATAGCCCGATTGGGTGAGCGTGGTAATGGTTTGGCGCAGAATCTCCAGCTTTTGCGCGGGGCTCGGTAAATCCGCATCTTTGATTTTACGCTGGGCAGCAAACAGCGTCGGCAAATGGGCGTAGTTGAATACGCTGAGGCGGTGCGGACTTAACTCAGCAACGCGTTGTAAGGTAAAAGCAAAGCTTTCCGGCGTCTGTTTCGGCAAACCGTAAATCAGGTCGATATTGGTGGAGGTGAAGCCAAGCGCTTTGGCGCGTTCAATCAGCGCAAAGATAAATGCCTCATCCTGCTCACGATTCACCAGACGTTGTACTTCCTTGTTGAAATCCTGCACGCCCATGCTCAGGCGATTAAAGCCTTCCGCACGCAGGTGATCGAGGATATCCAGCTCGATTTCACGGGGATCGACCTCGAGCGAAATTTCCGCCTCATCTGCGAATTGGAAATTCTCGCGCAGCAGCGCCATCAGTCGGCTGATTTGATCTTTGTTGAGGTAGGTCGGCGTGCCGCCGCCCCAGTGCAGTTGCGTGACAATGCGTCCGGCGAACAGCGGCGCGCGCTGGCGAATCTCCACGGCCAGCACATCAAGATATTCTTCTGCTTTGTGCTGCTGGCGCGTCACCAGCTTATTGCAACCGCAGAAATAGCACAGGCGATGACAAAACGGGATATGGACATAAAGCGACAGCGGCCGCTCAGGGTAACGCGCTATCGCCTGGCGGAATGCCGCATCATCATACTGTTCGTTAAACTCGAGCGCCGTGGGATACGAGGTATAACGCGGCCCGGAATAGTTGTATTTTTGAATCAGGGCTAAATCCCAATCGATGTGTTGATCTTGCATGCTGTTACTCCTTCCGCTTGTATTTCCCGACAGCGCTTTTCAGCGGCAGCTTACGCTGTCCTGTCCCGAACACGGTGCGCTGTAGTCGCGTTTTACGCCGGGAAAGCAGCCACAGTTTAACCAACAGACACAGCAGATAACAGACAACCAACACCAAGATAAGAGACAGTAGCCCTTTCATCTATCAGAATACGTCTTTCGGGTTATTACGTTTGAGGAGCTGCATCATGTCTCCCTGCTGCGCTTCCTCTTCCTCATCATCCATTTCGATGCCCAGCTCATCCATCAAGGCATTGATACGATCGAGCGTGCTGTCCACCCATTTCTGCTCATCTTTGCTCAGCGTTTCGCCGTTATCCAGACGTTCCAGTAGTGCGTCAAGGCGATCGTCATTTTCCAGCAGAGCAAGCTCCTGCTCAGGGGTTAGCCGTGTTTCAACCAGCGTGTCTGATTTAGCCGGTACAGCCGCTTTCGCGGGCTTTGCGCTTTTCGGCGTGTCATCACTGACGATCAGGGCGACCGGTTTTTTGCTCCCAATACGAGGATCGCGTATCTTGCTCTGGCCAGATTTGCCCGCCTCCACTGTATCAGGGTGCGCACGACTGCCCGCAGCATGACCACTGTGTTTTTTCTGACGTTTACGCTCCCAGCCTTCGCTGTTAAGCTCTGCGCGCGTCTTTTTCTTTGCTTTCGATGTCGACGCCTTCGCGCCTGGGGCTTTGGTGCCCGAATTTTTCACCGGCTGTTTCATAACAACACTCTCAGGTAAACAGAAGACAATTGCGGCGGAATCTAGCAGAAAGGCCAGCAATAAAAAAGGGTTGGTGCGGCTAACTGGGCGAATTCGCCTTGTGCGCTACACGCTGCGACCGATAACCCCGCGTTTCGGGTCAGTTATAGGTATAATAGACCCAAAACTCCCTATCCAGACAGAGATAACCATTGTGACCGAACAACAGAACCCGAACGTGACGCATAACTACAATGTGACGCATTTTGTCACCAGCGCGCCCGATATTCGTCACCTGCCTGCCGATAGCGGTATTGAAGTGGCGTTTGCCGGACGCTCGAACGCGGGGAAATCCAGCGCACTGAACACGCTGACCAATCAAAAAAGTCTGGCGCGTACCAGTAAAACACCGGGACGAACCCAGCTTATCAACCTGTTTGAAGTCACAGATGGCGTGCGTCTGGTTGACCTTCCCGGCTATGGCTATGCCGAAGTCCCGGAAGAGATGAAGCGGAAATGGCAGAAAGCGCTGGGGGAATATCTGCAAAAACGTGCCTGTCTGCAAGGACTGGTGGTGTTGATGGATATCCGTCATCCGCTGAAAGATCTCGATCAGCAAATGATTGAATGGGCCGTGGATGTGGATCTGCCAGTGCTCATTCTGCTCACAAAATCCGATAAACTGGCTTCCGGTGCGCGCAAAGCGCAACTGAATGCCGTGCGTGAAGCCGTGCTCGCGTTTGGCGGAGATATTCAGGTTGAAGCCTTCTCCTCGTTGAAAAAAGAAGGGGTGGATAAATTGCGGCAAAAACTCGATCTGTGGTTCAACACCCGCCCTTCAGTGCAAGAAGACGTCGATAATTGAGATCAACCGCCGCGATCGTTAGCGATCTTGCGGCGTTTTTCTGACTTTTGCCCAATAAAAAACGCCCCAGTCACCGAAGTGACCGGGGCGGCTAATATTCAGCCAAATCCGATTACGATCTTACCTCTGTACCCTACGTCGTTAACTCTACCCTATTTTTTCGCCAGAACAAAGGTTTTTTTGTTGTTTAGTTTCATAAAAAATGGCTATGGGTCACACAAAGTCGAGCAAGTCACCCAATCCTGTAGTTTAATTACAGAAATGAATAACGTAATGCGCATTAAACGTTCAGTTGCAACATCCTGTTTTTCTGTACATTAATGCGCCTCATCCCAGTTTTTACCTTCGCCCACATCCACACGTAACGGAACGTTTAGCGACATACAACCTTCCATCAGGGTAACGATCTTTTGTTTTGCCGCATCCAGCACCGACTCATGTACTTCAAACACCAATTCATCGTGTACCTGCATGATCATATTTACCTGCGGCTGCTCGTGCTGTAGCCAACTATCGATCGCAATCATCGCCTTCTTGATGATATCGGCGGCAGTGCCCTGCATCGGAGCGTTAATGGCGGCACGTTCCGCCGCCTTGCGGCTCATCGCATTGCGTGAGTGGATATCCGGCAAATAGAGACGGCGCCCATCTAGCGTCTGCACGTACCCTTTCTCGGCAGCTTCCTGGCGGGTTCTTTCCATGTAGTCCTGCACGCTAGGATAGCGCTCGAAATAGAGGTTCATATAGCGCTGAGACTCGGCGCGGGGGATACCCAACTGACGTGACAGACCGAAAGCACTCATGCCATAAATCAAACCAAAGTTGATGGCCTTGGCGCTGCGGCGCTGCTCTCCGGTGACGCTCTCCAGCGGCAAGCCAAAGACTTCTGCGGCGGTGGCGCGGTGAATGTCCAGCCCTTCGGCAAACGTGTTGAGCAACCCGGCGTCACCGGAAAGGTGCGCCATAATACGCAGTTCGATCTGAGAGTAGTCCGCCGCCACGATGCGATAGCCTTCAGGGGCAATAAACGCCTGACGAATGCGCCGCCCTTCATCGTTGCGTACCGGGATGTTTTGCAGATTGGGATCGCTGGAGGAAAGACGCCCCGTCGCCGTGACCGCCTGATGGTATGACGTGTGCACCCGCTGGGTCAGCGGATTGATCATCAGCGGCAGCTTGTCGGTGTAAGTGGATTTCAGCTTCGCCAGCCCACGATATTCCAGAATGCGTTTGGGCAGCGGATAGTCATGCGCCAGTTCTTCCAACACTTCTTCATTGGTGGAAGGGGCACCTTTCGGCGTTTTCTTTAGCACTGGCAGCTTTAGCTTATCGTACAAGATCCCCTGCAACTGCTTAGTGGAGGCAAGGTTAAATGCTTCACCGGCCAGTTCATGCACTTCGGTTTCAAGCTCGGCCAGACGTGTGGTCAGTTCCTGAGAATGCTGCGCCAAAATGCCAGCATCAATCAGCACCCCCTGACGCTCAATCCGTGACAGCACCGGCACCAATGGCATATCAATATCACGGAACACCTTCACCAGTTCCCCTTGCTGTTGCAACTTTTCCCACAGGGTTTGATGCAAATGCAAAGTGACATCCGCATCTTCTGCGGCATAGGTGCTGGCCTGTTCGACAGGAATCTGATTAAAGGTAAGCTGGTTCTTGCCTTTACCCGCAATCTCTTCAAACGAAATGGTTTTATGTTGCAGATAGCGTTCGGCCAGGCTGTCCATATCATGACGACCTGCCACGCTGTTTAACACGTAAGACTCCACCATGGTGTCATACGCAATACCACGTAGCTCAATGTCATAGCGCTTCATCACGCCCTGATCGAACTTCAGGTTCTGCCCGATTTTGCGCAGCGCGCTGTCTTCCAGCAGGGGTTTAAGCAATTCCAGTGCACGAGTTCTGTCGATTTGCTCCGGCGCATCCAGATAATCATGCGCCAGCGGCAGATACGCCGCGTCACCCGGCGTCACCGCAAACGACATACCAATCAGATTAGCGCTCAGCGTATCCAAGCCGTCCGTTTCTGTATCAAACGCAAACTCTCCCGCCTTTTGGAGACGGGCAATCCACGACTGTAAGGTCTCTTCATCCTGAATAGTGACATAGCCTTCACGGCTCAAGGCGACGGTTGCTTCCGCTGGCGACTGTAGCTGCGCTTGTACCGCAGGCGTTGGCTGCGAAACCGCAGATTGCCCCTTGCGACCTTGCATCCAGGTGCCGCTTTCCACATCGGCCATCCAGCGTTTGAAATCATAGCGCTTAAACAGCCCATGCAGTGCATCCACATCGGGTTCATTCACCGTCAGCTCAGTGCAGGTCTGTTCCAATTCGACGTCAGTTTTGATGGTCGCCAGTTGATAAGAGAGGTATGCCGCTTCTTTATGCTGTTCCAGCTTTTGCGCCATGGTCTTTGCGCCGCGAAAGGACAGCGTGGCGATTTTATCCAGATTACCGTACAGGGTATCTAATCCCCCCAACCCCTGAAGTAACGCCTGTGCCGTTTTTTCACCTACGCCCGGCACACCCGGAATGTTATCCGATGCATCCCCCATCAGGGCCAGAAAATCGATAATCAGCTCCGGCGGAATACCATATTTGTCGCAGACTTCCTGCGGCCCGAGCACCGTATTGTTCATGGTGTTGATAAGCGTGATCGTCGGTGACACCAGTTGCGCCATGTCTTTATCACCGGTGCTGATCAGTACCGGCGTACCCGCACTTTCCGCCTGACGCGCCAGCGTACCAATCACGTCATCCGCTTCCACACCGCTTACGGCCAACAAAGGCAGCCCCATGGCACGCACCATCGCGTGCAGCGGCTCAATCTGCGCACGCAGATCGTCCGGCATCGGTGGGCGATGCGCCTTGTAGTTTTCAAACAGTTCGTCGCGGAACGTTTTTCCTTTGGCATCAAACACCACAGCGACATGGCTGGGAGAGAACTGAAGCAGCAGGCTGCGCAGCATATTCAGCACGCCATACATGGCGCCTGTCGGCTCACCTGCGTTGTTCGTCAAAGGAGGGAATGCGTGGTAGGCACGGTATAAATACGACGAGCCATCGACCAAAATTAACGGGTTTTGCGGAATCTGCACCATGTTCTGTCATGACCTATGTCGTCCATCATGGCGCTAAGCATGCCATAGCTCACAGCAAGAGACGAACGTTAACGCACAGAAAACCGCAAATCTGCCACACGCAAAGCAAATGCCTTGTGGATAACTTTGTGCATAGAAAGAGAAAATCAGAATGATGCTGATGTTATATCAAAAAGTGATTCACATATTATGGATTTTTTTTCAGCAAGATAAAAAAAATCCCCCGGTAAATACCCGTAATACAAAAAACATTTTTTTTGTGGATAGATATTAGTTAAACGCTAATTAAACGTCACCGAGGCAAAACTGTCGTAGAGGATAAACGATATATCCAGGGGTATGACTGCGCCTGTTATCAGACGCAGTCATACGACAAGTGCTATTTTTTCTCGATAAGGAATTTCACAACATCAGCATATTGCTTCACGTATGCATCCATTGAACTGGTATCCAAACCGTCGCTTTTCACCATATATTTGCCATTAACAAACATGGCCGGCACACCGCGCAATTGCAAATCCGCAGCCGCTTTTTCTTGCTGGACAACCAGCGACTTAACCATGAAGCTATTCAATGTAGCATCATAATCTTCAGCTTTAACACCCGCCGCCACAAACACCTTACGAATATCATCCGTGGTTTTCAGCGTTTGGCTTTTTTGCACCGCATCAAACATTAACGGGGTGACTTTATCTTCAACACCCAAAGCGATGGCAACTGCCCAGGCCTGCGTCAGTTCTTTCCCCAAAGGCCCGAGGAAATCGACGTGATAGCGCGTAATTTTGGTATCCGCTGGCAACACCTTACTGACAGCTTCAGGAATATGGTAAACCTCAGCAAACTGATAGCAATGCGGGCAGTAGAAGGAGAAAAACTCCAGCACCTGCGGTAATTGAGGTACCGGCTTGTTCACTTCAACGTACTGTTTTACATCATAAAAACCTGCCGCTGATGCACCGAAGGCCAACATGATGCCCAATAATGCCGCAAATATACTCTTCATATAACACATCTCTCCGTTAAACATCAGTACATGGACAATAGCTGTAAAGGAGGCTCCTGTAACAGCTTAACCTGTTCAGTAAATATTGCTGTTTGCCTGAACCAGAAATCATCATCTTTTATCCAGGGAAAGCTCGGGGGAAATGCCGGATCTTCCCAACGGCGAATAATCCACGCTAAATAATGCACCATTCGCATCGCACGAAGCGGCTCAATTAACGCCAGTTCTTTCTCCTGAAACGTCATAAACTCACTATAGGCTTCCAGCAGAATATCGAGCTGAATTCTCTGCTCCTGACGCTCGCCATGAAGCAACATCCACAAATCCTGCACAGCGGGTCCGTTGCGGGCATCATCTAAATCGACAAATAGCGGGCCGTCGCGCCAGAGGATATTTCCAGGGTGGCAATCGCCATGCAATCGGAGAAAGGAAGCATCCAATGTCCAATAGCGTTTTACCATTTCGATAAGTTGCTGGGTGGACTGCAAAAAGGAATCTCGGCACGTGGCAGGAATACGTTGCGTTTGCGTCAATAACTGATAAGGCTTGTCGAGATATTCCTCAACCCCAATGGTAGGACGAGCAAGAAAAAGCGCTTTTTGCCCCGTCTGATGCCAACGACCCAGAAAACGGCCAACGCCTTCCAATTGATCGTCATTATCCATTTCATATTGCCGCCCCCCTACGCTTGGGAAAACGGCAAAATAAAAGCCATCATAACAATGCAGGGTTTGGCCATTGAGTTTCAAGGGGGCAACGACGGGCACCTCATCGTCAACCAATGCGAGGGCGAAATCGTGCTCTTCCTGAATCTGCGCCTGCGTCCACCGTTCAGGACGATAGAATTTAACGACAAAACGGTGCCGGTCTTCATCCATAAATTGATAAACCCGGTTTTCATAGCTGTTGAGCGCTGTCAAACCAGAATCAACCCGGATACCTACCGCGAAAAGCGCATCGATAATCAGCGAGGGAAACAGCGTCTGAAAATTAAACACTGAACTTTGCATAGCCGTCATCATTACTCGCAATAGGAATCAAAATAAGCGCAGAAAAGCAGCGCCTGTTGATAAAGGCATCAGTCTTTGATAACACCCCGAGCTCGCAGCAATGCTGTTTTGAAATCTTCCTCATAATCCTTTTTCAAGCCTGGAATGACCTGCTCTTTATCCGTGTCACGCATTTTCAAATGGTAGATAAGGGTATCATCTGTCAGCTCACTTAGCTGCCCCTGGAACCCCGCCTCCTGTGCAAGTTTTTGTAAAAATTGGACCAGATTCAGGTCCGGATCTTTTTGCCAGGCAGGATGCAGTAACTCAACCAACTCGTTAACGCGATGACATTTCATGATTTAATCCTCTTATACTGTATATACAAACGTTGATATCACCTTAACGGCCTTAATCACGGGTGGAAAGCGCTTGGCGTCAGGAATTATTTTGCCCAGAATAGAGCCTCTGCGGCGCGACAACGAGGGATCACATGATTACAGGCATCATTCTGGCAGGTGGCCAGGCTAGCCTAATGGGCGGGTAGGATAAGGGACTATTAACGTTGCGCGGCATACCGCTCTACCAACACGTTTTAACCCGCCTGAAACCCCAAGTGGACCGCGTCTACATCAATGCCAATCGTAACCAGGCTGTTTATCAGGAAAGTGGCTGTACCGTTTTTAGCGACTTACCGAATGACTTTTCAGGCCCCTTGGCAGGTATCTTATCCAGCCTGAAAACCATCGAGACGGAATGGGCCGTTTTCGCGCCCTGTGATGTCCCGAATTTACCCACCGATGTTGTGGCGAGACTATGGCATGGCAAACAGCAAGGGCATGCCGCCTACGTAAACGAGGCCTGAGAGAGCATCCAACCTTGTTGCTTATCCACCGTTCCCTGATGCCAAAGCTTGAAACCTACCTGGAACGTGGCGATCGTAAGCTGATGCTTTTTCTGGCAGAGATCGAGGCGACTCCGGTACTTTTCGCGGATTGCCCTTTGGCATTCCAAAACCTGAACACCCCAGACGATCTCTCCAATTGGCAAGAGGCCAACCATGACTGAGTTGCATCGCCCACGTCTGCTTGCCGTTAGCGCGTATAGCGGTACCGGGAAAACCACGTTGCTCACCCACGTGATCCCGCTCCTTAAAGAGAAAGGGCTACGCATTGGTGTGATAAAGCATACTCACCATGATATGGATATCGATAAACCCGGCAAAGACAGCTATGAGCTGCGTAAAGCGGGGGCCGAGCAGACGCTTGTTGCCAGTAACCAACGCTGGGCGCTGATGACGGAAACACCGAAAGCCCAAGAAGTGGATCTCTATGAGATGGTGAGCAAGATGGATATGGATACGTTGGATGTGGTGCTGGTTGAAGGGTTTCGACACGAAAAGGTGCCTAAGATCATTCTCTCACGCAGAGGATTGAGTAAGAACGCGCACGATTTATTGGATGACTATGCCGTGGCTATTGCCAGTGATGATGATGCGGATCGACGACCCTGTACACGATTCTGTGTAAATGCCTTTTCTCAGTAGTGACCGTCCAGACGATCACCGAACTCGATAATAAAGCGGCTCATAGCCATACGCCAGTCCCTCAGCGGCATCGTCCATTTTTGT
>NZ_JBPETA010000115.1:0-10456 GCF_051710365.1 Symbiopectobacterium sp.
GAGTTCAGTATTGGTGACAGACCACCACAAGTATCCAACCTCAATTCTATTCACAAGACCATCGTTGATGTTCTCGGCGAGCGATACCGTCGAATTTATTCTTAAAGTAGGTGCGGAATGACGGTTGCAGCAATTTTTGCGCAGAATAGAACGGGTAGGGTGCGGTCTCTTCTGTCGCCAGTACCTTGCCAAAATGTTCCTGATCGACAACAAAGCCGCCGCCGATGGAGTAATAGGTTTTGCTGTGCAGCAAGGTTTGCTGCTGGTAGGCACGGATCGTCATGCCGTTTTCGTGCAGCGGCAGGTTTTCCGCCTGAAAACGCAGGGCGGTTTCCAGCGGAAAGTTCACCTCATAGTCGCCCGCCAGCAGAGGCAGGCGCTGGGTCTCTTTTACTCGTTGAATAAACGCCGGAATACCGTCGATGTCCACGCTGTCCGGCAGGTTTCCGGCCAGCCCCATAATGATGGCGATATCCGTATGGTGCCCTTTACCGGTCAGGGAAAGCGAACCGTACACGTCCACCAAGATATCGGTGACGGAGGCGATAAGCGACTGGCTGACCAGCGTTATCGGTAAACATTTTGCCTGCTTTCATCGGCCCGACGGTGTGCGAACTCGACGGCCCAATACCAATTTTGAAAATCTCGAATACGCTGACCATGGCGATTTCCTCTAACAAGATGCTGACAACGCCAAGGCGCTGCCAGCAGATTCCGCCATCAGGTGTGCCGAGAGGCGGCTGGCAACTTATGCCAACCGTCTCTTGACAGTCATGAGGGGAAACAAGGAAGCGGCTCAGTGCCGCTTCTGCGTGGATTAATACAGGCTATAGACAATGGCGGTGATGGCGATCAGGCCCATCACGGTAACGAATACGTTGCTGATCTGCCCGCTGTATTGCTTCATTGCCGGGACTTTCTGAATGGCGTACATCGGCATCAGGAACAGCAGGCAGGCGATAACCGGGCCACCCATTGTTTCAATCATGCCCAGAATGCTGGGGTTGAGCGTGGCGACAATCCAGGTGGTCACCAGCATAAACAGCGCCGTGATGCGGTTCAGCTTGGCGTGACCGATGGTTTTACCGCGGCTGCTCAGCGATTTGATTATCATGCCGTTAAAGCCTTCCCCTGCCCCCAGATAGTGGCCGAGGAACGATTTGGAGATAGCGATGGTGGCGATAACCGGCGCCAGATAGGCCATGACCGGGTTATTAAAGTGGTTTGCCAGGTAAGACAAAATGGAAATGTTTTGCGTTTTGGCTTCCATCAGTTCCGCAGGGGACAGGCTCAGTACACAACTGAACACAAAGAACATCACGGTCAGCACCATCATTATATGGCTGTAGGAGAGGATGAGTGAGCATTTGGGCTCGGCATCGTCGCCATACTCTTTACGCTTGGCAACGGCAAAAGAGGAGATAATGGGTGAATGGTTAAAGGAGAATACCATTACCGGGATCGCCAACCACAGGGTCGACAATAGCCCATTGCCGGTTGCGCTGCTGGTGAAAGAAATATTATCAAAAATCGCTAAATTCCAATGAGGAACTAAATAAAATGCCAGCAGCATCAAGACCATGACAAAAGGATAAACCAGAATGCTCATGGCTTTTACAATCATGGCTTCGCCAAAGCGAACGATAAACATCAGGCCCAGAATTAATACCAAAGACAACACTGCGCGTGGCGGAGACGGTAAATGAAGTTGGTGCGTGATAAAACTGTCTACCGTATTGGTTATCGCTACGCTATAAACCAACAAAATAGGGTAAATAGCGAAAAAGTAGAGTAGCGTGATTAATTTCCCTGCGCCGACACCGAAATGTTCTTCGACCACTTCAGTAATATCTTCACCACCTTTTTTACCGGATAAAACAAATCGACACAGTGCGCGGTGTGAGTAATATGTTATCGGGAAAGCAATAATTGCCATAATTATCAATGGAATTAATCCACCAATACCGGCATTGATCGGCAGGAACAGCACGCCCGCGCCAATGGCTGTCCCGTAAAGCCCGAGCATCCAGACAGTGTCGCTTTTACGCCAACCAGAAGCGGGTGCGACGATCGCACTGCTTTCTTGGATTGTGCTCATAATTGGTTCTCCTTGGTGAACACAGTTTGCAAATTGTGTCAATATTGGCAATAGCACCAATGTTGTATAAATAATAAACATCGACGCGTTTTTATAACGCAATCGCATGTTAGAGAGTCAATACTGATTGTGGCGGCATTCTATATTGAGGCGGTCAGCGAATAATATTGAGATGATCACAGAAATGAATTGACGTGTTTTAATTTTATCAAAATTCGCTCATAAATAAAATATCAATTATGATACCTTACGTTATTTTTTTATAAAGTCTCTTATTTGATACTTTAACTTAATTTTTATGCCAAATAATAACCAATAATACCGTTGCTAATAAATAGCGTTAATTTACCTGCGATTAATAATAGACCTAATAATCCATATGTCACGCCAAAATAAGACCATATAAATAGTGTGTGTTTATGGTTTGCAGACAAAACAGACGAGAGTGTACGGGAATGTACTTCCCACCGGCGTAAAGCCACACGGTGGGAAGTGCACAGCGGTTAAAGCGTTGCTTGCGCCCACTGTAGGCCGGAATGATAGGCTTCAGGTAACAGGGACGAGTGACTGTAACGTGTGTTGTAGCTGAGTGCGATCGCTGTGCGTCAGGTTCAGGTGACCGACTTTACGTTCAGGTCGTACTTCTTTGTCATACCAGTGCAGATGAACCAGCGGCAGTGCCAGCCAGGCGTGATTAACATCAGTACCAATCAGATTGATCATGACGGCAGGGGCATCAATCACTGGTTTCGGCAACGGCAGATCCAGGATGGCGAGCAGGTGCAGTTCAAACTGGCTGATGGATGCGCCATTTTGTGTCCAGTGGCCGCTGTTGTGCACGCGGGGGGCCAATTCGTTGATCAGTAAACGATCGCCCACGATAAAGCACTCCATCGCCATCACGCCGACGTAACCGAGCGCATTCATGATGGCCGCGAGCATGGTTTCTGCCTGTTGCTGCATGCGTGCATCCGGCTGCGGTAGCGCAACGCTGGCGCGCAGAATGCCCTCTTCATGCAGATTGTGCGTCAGCGGATAAAACACGCAGTGTCCATCCGCACTACGCGCGCCTACCATCGAAGCTTCACCAGAAAACGCGATGCCTTGCTCTACGATGCATTCGCCGTAGCACTCTTGCGGCAGGGTCGCTGCGGTGTCAGGGCGTAAGCGCCACTGCCCACGGCCGTCATAGCCGCCCACGCGACGTTTGACGATGGCCAACTCGCCCAATCGGCTGAAGACGCCGGGCCACTCTTGCGCTGAAGCCAGCAACTGCCAGGGTGCGGTAGGCAACTGCAACGAATCCAGCAACTGTTTCTGTGTCAGGCGATCGGCCAGACGCGGAAAAATGTCACGGTTAACAAAGGCCGCGTGCTCTGCCAATTCGCGCGTCAATGCGGTTTCCGGCCAGCGTTCAATCTCAGCGGTGATGACCGCGTGATGAAACGGCACGGATTCCGGTTCGGCATCCAGTCCCACCGGATAGACGGCAATCCCCAAGGGTTCACCGGCCTGGCGTAACATACGACCCAGTTGGCCGTTTCCTAATACGCAAACGGGTTTCATGCCTCCTCCCGCGGATCGGGATGCGCCAGCACCTCATCGGTTTGCTGTTGACGCCAGGCGGCGAGGCGAACGGCCAACTCACCATCGTGCAGCGCCAGAATCTGTGCGGCGAGCAGGGCTGCGTTGGCGGCTCCGGCTTTACCGATAGCCAGCGTACCGACGGGGATGCCACGCGGCATTTGCACAATGGAGTACAGGCTATCAACGCCGCTTAGTGCTGCACTCTGAACCGGCACGCCCAGCACCGGCACCAGCGTTTTCGCTGCCAGCATACCGGGCAAGTGCGCTGCTCCGCCTGCGCCCGCAATGATCACATCAAACCCGTTTTGTCCGGCGTGCGGTGCGCTGAAACGACTTCGGTATGAAAGGGAATAGCGAGTGTGGTGAGAATTTCCGCAGCAAACTGCATCGTAGCCCAGTCACTCTTTGAACCCATGACGATGGCAATTTTTGCCGGGGCAGCGTTGGATGACATGCCTGTAGTGCTCCTGTGATATGACGTATTGAGACGCATGGCTGCGTCGGCCAGAAAACGGATGACGCTCTGGCTGGAGGGCGCAGATCATACCATGAGCGTTCGGGAAGGAAAACGGTTGCGTACGGACAAATCGCAGTATTATTGCCGTTAATGGCATCACAGGTTTGCCACAAAAGGTGTAAAAAACGGAGAAAATCAGAAGGGAAAGGAAATCAACGCGGTATCGCTAGCCGTGACTTTTATCATCCATCCCTGTTCATGCCAGGCACCCAGCACCGCCCGTTGCGCTTCGCTGCTGTCGGTTATGACCGTGTGTATTGCTGGCCGATGAGTATGCCCATGAATCAGGGTGTTAACACCATACGCTTGTAAACACACCTGCACCGCCTGCGGATTGACATCCATGATCTGCTGCGACTTATGCTGGTTTGCCTGCTGACTTGCCGCCCGCATTTTTGCCGCCACCTTGAGACGCAAACGTAAGGGTAAGCGCAGGAACAGCCACTGGATGACGGGGTTGTGTACCCGGCGGCGACATTTTTGATAAGCCGCGTCGTCAATGCACAGGGTATCGCCGTGCATGATCAGGATTCGGCGTCCATAGCACTCCACCACCTGCTCGGCGGGGAGCAGCGTCATGCCCGCCTGCGTGGCGAAACGCTTTCCCAGCAGGAAGTCACGGTTGCCGTGAATGAAGTAACAAGGGATACCGCGTTGTTGCAACTGGCGCAGCGCATTAGCAACGTTGGCATGCAGCGGTTGCGGATCGTCATCGCCGATCCAGGCATCGAACAGATCGCCCAGGATGTAGAGCGCATCTGCCTGCTGGGCATCACGTTCCAGAAAACGCAGAAAACCGGCGGTGATCGCCGGTTCATGTACGTTCAGATGCAGGTCGGCAATAAACAGTGTTGCCATGCTGCTGCAATTACTCGCTGACAGTCACGTGGGTAAATCACCACATCTTCTTTAGGAACGTCTTGATGCATGCCGCTGCGGCCAGTTGCAACGTCTTTGATCTTATCAACCGCATCCATGCCGTCGGTCACTTCGGCAAACACACAGTAGCCCCAGCCGTCTGCACGTTCTGAGCGGAAGTTGAGGAAGTCGTTATCCACCAGGTTAATAAAGAACTGTGCGGTAGCGGAGTGTGGATCGTTGGTGCGCGCCATAGCCAGCGTGCCACGGGTGTTTTTCAGGCCGTTATTGGCTTCATTGGCGATAGGCGCTTCGGTGGTTTTTTGCTGCATACCCGGTGCGAAACCGCCGCCCTGGATCATGAACCCATTGATCACTCGGTGAAAGATGGTGTTGTCATAAAAGCCGTTACGGCAGTAGTTTTCGAAGTTTTCCACGGTCGCAGGCGCTTTGTCTGCAAACGTGTTAATGACGATGTCACCGAAGTTTGTATGTAATGTAATCATAATGAGTAAACCCTGATAACCAGAAGGATGAGACATCCGCTGTCAGGCAGCGCTGTCTGCACAAAGGCTGAATAACCAAGGCGCTCTTATAGCATAACTGGTTGCGCGAGTCAGTATGACGAGGGAACTATTCGCGGGGGAGATGTGGACCGTTTGGTTAAAAAGTAACACAATGTCAATAAAATTGATAATATGTCATATATTTGCATTATTTTATTGAATAAAATTTTTCTTGTTGTAGATCAAACATTACTTATTTGGGAGTAGGATTTGCAATCAAGTCAGATTAGTCTTAAATGATTCGTATTACAGAGTTTACTAACAATACTAACAGGTGAATCATGCTGGGCTTAATCAATCGTGTACTGGATAAACCCGATGCAGGCAAACTGCTGCTGCGTCTCGCTTTTGGCATTTTGTTGATTTTTCATGGATGGCATAAAATGGTCGATTGGGTTGGCGCCATCGCGGGTATGCTGACAAATGCGGGATTACCGACGTTTATCGCGTATGGTGTCTTTGCGGGTGAAGTCGTTGCCCCCATCTTATTGATTCTCGGCATTCTGACACGTCCTTCTGCCTTAGTGGTTGCGGGCACCATGGTGGTTGCGCAACTTCTGGCTGCACCGGCGGGTTTTGTTTCGCTGGCGAAAACCGGTGCCTGGTGCGCTGAACCGACTGCGGTATTCTTCTTCGCTGCATTGGCTATCGCGCTGCTGGGCAGCGGTAAATACTCCGTGATGAGTAATCCGAATTTGCGCTAATGCCTCTTCGGTTTGCAAGCAGTAATATGAGACCCGGCGCGCCATTGCCGGGTTTCTGTTTTTTTAATCCTTATCAATTATCTTCCTATTACGCTGTCTCAGTCTTGCAATAGCTCGAGGTTCAGGTTTCAATACGCTGCTGGGCTTGCTGAACCCGCCTCAACGGCGGTGTTACGTTTGCTGCGCATACTCCACTTCTCCCGCGAATATCATGGAATGTTTTGATGTTAAAGATTTTTAATACGCTGAGTCGCCAAAAAGAGGAATTCAAACCCATTCGTGCCGGTAACGTGGGCATGTATGTATGCGGCATTACCGTGTATGACCTGTGTCATATCGGTCACGGGCGTACTTTTGTGGCTTTCGATGTGGTTGCCAGGTATTTGCGCTATTTGGGTTACTCGCTCAATTATGTGCGCAATGTAACGGACATCGACGACAAAATCATCAAACGCGCCGCAGAGAATGGAGAAAGCTGCGAACAGCTGACCTCGCGCATGATCGCTGAAATGCACGCTGATTTTGATGCGTTGAACATTTTACGTCCCGATCTGGAGCCGCGTGCTACACACCATATCGCCGAAATTATTGAACTGGTGGCGCAACTGATTGCGCGCAAACATGCCTATGTGGCAGACAACGACGATGTGATGTTTTCTGTCGACAGCGCGCCGGGTTACGGCGTGCTTTCTCGCCAGGATCTGGAACAGTTAAAAGCGGGTGCGCGTATTGAGATTGCGGAAGTGAAACGCAATCCGATGGATTTTGTGCTGTGGAAAATGTCCAAACCCGGCGAGCCGCACTGGACATCCCCGTGGGGGGAAGGGCGTCCCGGCTGGCACATCGAGTGTTCTGCCATGAACTGCAAACAGCTTGGCGAGCACTTTGATATTCACGGTGGCGGTTCCGACCTGATGTTCCCGCACCATGAGAACGAAATTGCTCAGTCGACCTGCGCCCATGACGGCCCTTACGTCAACTACTGGATGCATTCCGGTATGGTGATGATCGATCGCGAGAAGATGTCTAAATCGCTCAACAACTTCTTCACCGTACGCGATGTGCTGAAATATTACGACGCCGAAACCGTGCGTTACTTCCTGATGTCGGGTCATTACCGTAGCCAGTTGAACTACAGTGAAGAGAACCTGAAACAGGCGCGTGCCTCTTTAGAGCGCTTGTACACAGCGTTGCGCGGTACCGATCCGGCGGCGACGGCGCAAGATGGAGACGCGTTTGAAACGCGCTTCCGCGCGGCAATGGACGATGATTTTAATACGCCAGAGGCCTACTCGGTGCTGTTTGACATGGCACGCGAGGTGAACCGCCTGAAAGCGGAAGATGCGGTGGCGGCGGATGCGCTGGCCGCCGCGTTGCGCCGTTTGGCGGGCATTCTGGGGCTGTTGGAACAAGACCCGGAAGCCTTCCTGCACAGCGGTTCTCAAGCGGATGGTGATGAAGTGCAAGAGATTGAAGCCCTGATTCAGCAGCGTAATGACGCGCGTCAGGCCAAAGACTGGGCGCTGGCGGATGTAGCGCGTGCGCGCCTGACGGAAATGGGGATTGTGTTAGAAGACGGTCCGCAGGGCACTACATGGCGTCGCAAATAACGTTATTGCTAGTGGTATCGTGTTAAAAAATCGCCGGCGACGGTAAACCTTCGCGGGCGATTTTTATTGAATCAGACTACTGGCCGTTGCTTAAGGCACGACATTTACCGATTGCCCGGCAAAGCTGACCCGCTGACCGGCAATGATTTTGCAGCGTTTAGGCGTTTCTACCTGGCCGTCAACGCTGACGCCACCGTTAGCAATGGCGGCTTTGGCGGCAGCGCCGCTCTCACTCCAGCCAAGCAGTTTAAGCAGATCGCACAGTTCAACGTGCGGGTGTTTATCGAGATGAAAAGTTTCCATAACATCCTGCTGTAAGAAAGAAAAAGGCGCGCCTGAGCGCGCGATGTTAACGTGATGTTTATGCGTTAACCGTATAACCCGTGCCGTTACGCATTGCCGTCATGGTACTCTTCGCAAGCTTGCAGCGTGTTCTGAATCAGGGTGCCAACGGTCATAGGGCCAACACCGCCGGGCACCGGAGTTATCAGCGACGCGCGCTCCTGTGCGACGGAAAACTCCACGTCGCCCACCACTTTGCCGCTGTCCAGGCGATTGATGCCGACATCGATCACGATGGCACCCGGTTTAATCCACTCGCCGGGAATAAAGCCTGGCTTGCCAACAGCAACAATCAGCAAGTCGGCTTGCTCAACGTGTTGACGCAGGTTTTTGGTAAAACGGTGTGTCACCGTGGTGGTACAACCAGCCAGCAGCAGTTCCAGACTCATCGGGCGGCCAACGATATTGGAGGCACCCACCACCACGGCGTTCAAGCCAAACATGTCCACGTTGTAACGTTCCAGCAGCGTGATGATGCCGCGCGGCGTGCAGGCACGCAGCAGCGGGTCGCGCTGGCACAGGCGACCGACGTTGTAAGGGTGGAAGCCGTCCACGTCTTTATCAGGGGCGATGCGCTCGATGACTTTGGTGTTATCAATGCCTTCGGGCAGCGGCAACTGAACCAAAATACCATCAATGCTGTTGTCGGCATTCAGTTCGTCGATCAGCGCCAACAGCGCGGCTTCCGTGGTGCTGGAAGGTAAATCATAAGAACGAGAGACAAAGCCCACTTCGTCACACACTTTACGTTTGCTCGCGACGTAGATCTGTGAGGCGGGATTATCGCCGACTAACACAACAGCCAGCCCTGGCGCACGCTTGCCCTCGGCCAGACGCTGCTTGACGCGCGCACAAACTTCATCCTTCACTTGCTGCGCAATCGTTTTACCATCAATAATCTTTGCTGCCATCTCTCTGGAAATCCATCAAATAAAACTGCGGGGGATGGCGCTATTTTGTCAGAAGCGACGCGCGCTGTCAGGCACTGTATCAATATAAATTCGTCCGCACCTGACCGCTGTTGGCCTATTCTGTCGCAATTTCAACGCGATTTCTGCCCTTGCTCTTGGCCTGATACAGTGCTTTATCTGCACGAATAATCACGCTCTCCGGTGCCTGAGCTGGTGTTGTTCCCACAAAAAGGTAGACGCCGGCGCTGGCGGTAACGACTTTTTCATCCAGCGTGGTGAGTTCATGGGGGATGCGCTGGTGTCTGATGGCTTCCAGCGCCCGTTCTGCAAACGCTACGGCGCCTTCTTCCGTCACATCCATCAGAATGATGACAAACTCTTCACCGCCATAACGTGCGATTAAATCCTCTTTGCGACGCGGCATACTGCTCAGCGCATGGCTCACGGTTTGCAGACACTTGTCGCCTTCAACGTGACCATAGTGGTCGTTGTATTTCTTGAACATATCGACATCGAGCATGATAAGCGCTATTCGCTTACCGGAAAGGGCGGATTGCGCGATGGTCTCGCGCAGGAAAATATCAAACTGTCGCCGGTTCGCCAGACCCGTGAGGCCATCTAACAGCGCCAGCGTTTCCAGCGTGTGATTCATCGCGGTAAGCTGATCGCGTACCTTGGTCAGATCCAGTTGGTTTTTTTCGTTGATCTTGATCTGTTTCAGCACGATCGCTCCCATGCTGCTCATGATCAGCAGCAAGGTCAGGACGATAGCGGTATAAATGGTCGAGTCGACTTTCCAGTTGGAAAACACCTGCGTTTTGTTATAGCCCGCTGCGATGACAATGGGATAACGTTTTAACCGTGTATAACCATAGATGCGCTCGACATGGTCAACGGCGGAGTAGAAGGTGGCTGTGCCGCTGGTGGATGACTTCAAATGCTCCATAAACAGCGGGCTACTTGATACGTCCCGGTTAATTTGAGAATCATCAAAAGGACGGCCATACAGAATATGCCCGTCTGACAGTAAGATGGCTAATACGTCAGTGTCTCCCATCGAATAATAGCCGTAATAGAGTTTAAAATAATTGAGAGAAATGGTGGCGAGCAGCACGCCGGAAAAACTGCCATCTGGGTTGGCTTTGTTGAATAAATCAGAACTTGTAACGACTGTGCCCCATCGGGTCGATTGTTACGTGATGCGAATACTGTTCGGCATTCCTAATAGCGTGATCCGGTTAAGCGCTTTGACCATCGCCATGG
>NZ_JBPETA010000116.1:0-10410 GCF_051710365.1 Symbiopectobacterium sp.
GATCAAGGTTACGGATGGTAACGTGGGGAGTACTCATGCTGATTGGTCTGCAAAAAGCAGTAATAAATTCAGAACGTCAGAATACCGTCAAGTCCCGAAAAAAGAAAAATCAGGTGCGGAATGACGGTTCAATGCCTGAGTCAGTTTGTTGATCCGTGCTGCGCGCCGAGTTTCCATCGTGTGGTTATCCCCTGTGAGTCCGGCGTAAATAGTACCATCCAATAGAATCGGGTTGCAAAGAGAAGTCTGGTAGGTAAGAAAAGGCCCATCATTCTTGAACCTGAAAAGGCGGGAACGACGGGCTCCTCAATAAGGGGATTTCAAAGAAAAGCAGCGGCACTTATTCAGACGCTCTGCATGCGAAAAAGTTCGGTTTTATTTAAAGAATAGTGACAATTTTTTTCAACCCGCTTAAAACGGCAGTTCAGGCCAGATAATGACAATCAACGAACCGGCTAATGTCAGCAACACGTTGGCGATGGCATAAGTGCCCGCATAGCCGAGCGCCGGGATATTACTGCGTGCGGTATCGCTGATGATATCCATGGCGGGCGCACAGGTACGCGCACCCATAATGGCACCAAACAGCAGCGCCCGATTCATGCGCAGCACATAGGCACCAAACAGGAAACAGATCACCACCGGGATCAGGCTGATCGCCAGTCCTGCAAACAACATTTGTACGCCCACAGAGCCAAAACTGGTGCCGATGGTACTGCCAGCGCTCAGGCCAACGCCCGCCATAAACACCATCAGACCAAACTCTTTTACCATATTCAGCGCACCCTGCGGGATATAGCCAAAGGTCGGGTGGTTGGCGCGTAGGAAGCCCAGCATGATCCCGGCAAACAGCAATCCGGCTGCACTGCCAATTGCAAAATTGAAGTTACGGAACTGGAAGGTGATAAGCCCGACCATGATGCCGATGATAAAGAAGGCGCAGAACGCGAGCAGATCGGTAACCTGACTGTGGATGGAAATAAACCCGATGCGATCGGCGATGCTTTTCACCCGCCGGGCATCGCCGCTCACCTGTAGCACATCCCCTTTGTTCAGTACCACGCCGTCATCAATAGGCATTTCGATCTGGTTGCGTACGATGCGGTTTAAAAAGCAGCCGTGGTCGGTCAGTTTTAGCTGGCTGAGGCGTTTGCCGACGCCGTTGTTGTTTTTGACCACTATCTCTTCGGTGACGATGCGCATATCGAGCAGGTCGCGATCGAACACTTCCTTGCCGTCACGGAAATTGGAATTGAGGCGAGCATGGGCATCCGGGTAGCCCACCAGCGCAATTTCATCACCCAGTTGCAAGGTGGCATCCCCATCGGGCGTGGCGAGAATGCCGTTACGGCGCAGACGCTCAATGGAGCAGCCGGTTTGCCGGTAAATGCCCAGCTCGCGCAGATTTTTTCCGTCAGCCCAGGCAACCAGCTCCGGCCCGACGCGATAAGCACGGATAATGGGGAGATACACTTTACGTTGGCTGTCAGGATCGAGACCGCGTTCACGCGCGATTTGTTGCGCGCTGGTCGGCAGATCCTGATGTTGCAGTTTCGGCAGATAGCGCGCGCCAAAAATCAGGCTGACCAGCCCGATCAGATAGGTAAGCGCATAGCCAAGGCTCAGGTGATCCAACTCGACGCTGAGCTGTGGATCGACACTGTTAGCATTGCGCAGCGCATCTCTCGCCCCGACCAGCACGGGCGTTGACGTCATTGCTCCCGCTAGCATGCCTGCTGTCAGGCCGATATCCCAGCCGAAGAGCTTGCCCAACAGCAGTGCCAGCACCAGCGCTGAGCTGACCAACACTAAGGCCAGGGCGAAATAGTTTTTACCGTCACGAAAAAAAATGGAGAAAAAATTAGGGCCCGCTTCGATACCGACGCAAAAAATAAACAGCATAAAACCAAGATTCAGCGCATCGGTATTTATGGCAAAATGTTGCTGCCCTAATAATAACGACACCACTAAAACACCAATGGAATTACCCAGTTGAACGCTGCCTAGCCGTATTTTCCCCAGGCACAGCCCCAATGAAAGCACCACAAATAACAGCAGTATGTAATTCCCGTTTAACAACTCAGCGACGTTTATATTCATGGCCTGTAACGTGTTGTTTAATATTAAGTTATTGATATTAATGAAGGTAATGGCTAAATTTATTGCCATTCACTCAGAATACTCACTGTAAGGCAATAGCGGAACAGGGCGTGAAGAATCCGGCAGGGAAAGCGCGTGATTCGGCACAGGTGCCATCCGTTTCCTGAAAATAAATTGCCTGAAGCGTAGCAAGAGTGCTGCCATTTTAGTTGGGTGTTTGTGTTACAGCCAGCCTTTATTTTATAAAAAGTGATGCCGCCTTGCTTGTTGTTATATCAGGGATATTCCGATGTTGTTCCGATTAAATACACCTCACTCGACCTCGTCTTGCGACGTCGGCGTGGGGCAAAGAGAGGCGAATATGGGAAGCAATAAGGGGTGGGTGGGTGCAACCTGCTATTTTTTGTTGTTTACCGTGGTGTTTTTGAGTCAAAAAATGGATGTCTTTTCCGCAACGGAAACGGGATTCTGGGGAGAGCCTGGAATGCTGTTGTTTTTGCTGCCCGGCATTGTAGCCAGCGGTTTATCGGCACGCGGGCGTTTGCGTTACCCCTTTCTTGGCGCACTGATGGCCATGCCGCTGTGCCTGATTATCCTGCATTTTTGGCGCACGCCGATGAACGCGTTCTGGCAGGAATTGGCCTATGTAATGAGCGCCGTGTTCTGGAGTCTGATGGGCGCGCTGGGGTTTTTGTTCGTCTACGTCTCGTGCCAGCGGTATTTTCGCTGAAGATAAAAACACCAAAGGCGCAGGGTGCGCCTTTGGTCAGGATGTTGTCGATGCGTTGCCGTTTTACTGAAACAGGTTCAGGTTCGCTTTGGCGTAGGCTTCGAAATCGGTGCAACCGCCGATGTGTTTTTCGTCCAAAAAGATCTGCGGAACCGTCTCAACCGGCTTACCCACGGTTTTAGACAGGTCGTCTTTGGTGATCCCTTCTGCGTGAATATCAACGTAGCGGAAACTGAAGTCGTCACGTTGTTCGGTCAGTTTTTCTGCCAGCGCTTTGGCGCGAACACAGTAAGGGCAGCCAGGGCGGCCAAAAATAACAGCAAACATGTTAACTCCTTATCAAAACAAAAGGCTGTAAACGACATTATCCTCGTCTTTCTGTGGGGGTACTATGCCCCCATCTGCGCTGAAAAAAAAGCAGTAAATCCCTGTTACATTAATATGTGATGGCTATCAAACCGCATAACATACGCTGAGCGGCATTGGTCAGTCGCGACGGCTGGCTTATACTGCCTGTTAAGCGCCTGGCTATCCGGTTCACTAAGCCGACCCCGCGATCTTCAGGACACACCATCATAAGGACACGAAGCGTGACGCCAACTATCGATCTGCTGCTAAACCATCGATCCATTCGTGCTTTTAGCACACAGTCTATTGCGCCAGATGCGCGCGACGCCATTATTGCTGCTGCCCAGAGCGCGTCCAGTTCGAGTTTTTTACAATGCAGCTCCATTATTCGCATTACCGATCCCACGCTGCGCCAAACGCTGGCTCATTATTGTGGCGATCAGCAGCATGTGGCCGACGCCGCCGAGTTTTGGGTGTTTTGCGCCGATTTCCATCGCCACCTGGACATTTTTCCGCAGGCGCAAACCGGGATGGCAGAGCAATTGCTGCTAGGATGTGTAGATACGGCGCTGATGGGCCAGAACGCACTGGTTGCGGCAGAATCGCTGGGGCTGGGCGGGGTATTCATCGGCGGTATTCGTAACCACATTGCTGATGTCACCTCGCTGTTGGCGTTGCCACAGCAAGTCTTGCCGCTGTTTGGCCTTTGTCTGGGCTACCCCGCTGCGACGCCCGACCTCAAACCTCGCCTGCCCGCCTCGCTGGTGGTGCATGAGAATGGCTATCAACCGTTAGATAAAGCGGCGCTGGCACAGTATGACCAGCAATTGGGAGATTACTACCAGCAGCGTGGTAGTAATCGTCGTCGCGACACCTGGAGTGAGCACGTGCAGCGCACACTGCAAAAAGAGCTGAGGCCCTTTATTCTGGACTACTTGCATCAGCAAGGCTGGGCAATCCGCTGAAACGTGGGTGAGGAACTGATGAAGATCGCCATTTTATCACGGGACGGCAGTCTGTACTCCTGCAAGCGGCTGCGTGAGGCCGCAGAAGCACGCAAGCACGTTGTCGATATTATTGATCCGCTCTCGTGCTACATGAACATCAACTCTGCTGCACCCACGGTGCATTATCGCGGCCGCCAGTTGGTAAAATACGATGCGGTAATTCCTCGCATCGGCTCGCAAATTACCTTTTACGGCACCGCAGTGTTGCGCCAGTTTGAAATGCTGGGAAGCTTTGCGTTGAACAATGCGCTCTCAATCACCCGCGCACGGGACAAGCTGCATTCGCTGCAACTGCTGGCGCGCGAGGGCATCGATCTGCCGATCACCGGTTTTGCGCATTCACCGGACGATACCAGCGATCTGATCGATATGGTGGGCGGTGCACCGCTGGTGGTTAAACTGGTGGAAGGTACTCAGGGGATAGGCGTGGTGTTGGCGGAAACGCGTCAGGCGGCCGAAAGCGTGATTGATGCGTTTCGCGGCCTGAATGCGCACATTCTGGTCCAGGAGTATGTACGCGAGGCGCAGGGTAGGGACATCCGCTGTCTGGTGATTGGCGATAAAGTGGTCGCGGCCATTGAACGTCAGGCCAAAGAAGGGGATTTCCGTTCCAATTTGCACCGTGGTGGCACCGCGCGCCCGGTCATTATCACGGAGCGTGAGCGTGCCATTGCGGTGAAAGCGACTCAAACGCTGGGGTTGAGCGTGGCGGGCGTGGATATTTTGCGCGCCACGCGTGGGCCGCTGGTGATGGAGGTAAACGCTTCTCCCGGTCTGGAAGGGATAGAGCGCACCACCCAACTGGATATCGCCGACATGATGATGGCGTTCATTGAGCAGCACGCACGCAACGGCGTATCGCCAGCAAGATAGGCAATCCCGCTTTTCTATTGGTATCGTGCGCAAATTTTACGTAAGCTAGTAAGGTTTTTACGTTACAGGCGCAAATGAGGCAAATTATGATGGATTCACTCATCGTTCCGGATCTGAATCTGCTGCGGCGGTGGTTGGATCAACTCAATATTCTCTATTTTGAATGTGACTCGTGTCAGGCGTTGCATTTGCCCCATATGCAGAATTTCGATGGCATTTTCGATGCCAAGGTCGATCTGGTGGACGGCGTTGTTTTATTTTCTGCGCTGGCCGAGGTGAAGCCCAGCGCCTTGATTTCGCTGGCGGGCAACCTGAGCCAAATCAATGCCAGCTCCTTGACGGTGAAAGCCTTTCTTGATGTGCAAGACGATAATCTGCCAAAGCTTATCGTCTGTCAGACGCTCGACGTGGCAGCAGGCGTGGTCATTGAGCAGTTCCGCCACTTTATGCAGCAGTCAGAAAAGCAGATCTCCATGGTTATTCTGGAAGCCTGTGCTAACAATATGCTGTTTCTTGGTGAAGAAGAAGAGACCTCTCCTGCGCGCACTCTGTCACACAGTCTGCATTGATTCTGTTGCTGCCTGCGGGCAGCAATCATTTTTTCTTATTTTCCCGTTGTCTTTGGTTTATTCTGCAAAAAATCTTTTTTCCGATATATTCCACCGCCCAGAGTAAAGACTTCCCGTTCACCGCGCCAACTCCTGCATAATTAATCGATAAAAGCCGTTTTTTACGTTGCACATATAGCACCGCGAACACGAGGCGGTTATGCTAACTTCCTGTGACCGTCAGGCGATGACAATGCATTTATGTCTGTGTGTACTATGATTATTTTTAGTGCATAGCCATTCAACATCCCCGCCCGTCGGCGCGATAAATTCAGGTATGTGTCCGGTATCGTCCTGATACGGATTTTATTCCATGATTCACCCCTGGTATGGAGGAAGGAACGGATGTTCACCCAACGTAAAACATGGCTCTCGGGTGTTGTTGCCGGCTTGATGATGGCCGCGTCCGTCACCGCATCTGCGGAAGAAAAAACGCTGCATGTGTATAACTGGTCAGATTACATTGCGCCGGACACCCTGAGCAATTTCCAGAAAGAAACTGGCATCAAAGTCGTTTATGACGTGTTTGACTCCAACGAAGTGTTGGAAGGCAAACTGATGGCGGGCAGCACCGGTTTTGATCTGGTCGTGCCTTCTGCCAGCTTGCTGCCGGTGTTTTCCAGCCGCTGGATAAAAGCAAGCTGCCTAACTACAAAAACCTCGATCCTGAGCTGATGAAGCTGATTTCTCAGCACGATCCTGACAACAAATACGCGATTCCCTATCTGTGGGCGACCACGGGCATCGGCTTTAACATCGATAAAGTCAAAGCCGCGCTGGGTGCGGATGCGTCAATCGACAGTTGGGATCTGGTGTTGAAGCCGGAAAATCTGGAAAAAACTGAAAAGCTGTGGCGTTGCCTTCCTGGATGCACCAGAAGAGATTTTTGCCACCGTGCTGAATTATCAGGGTAAAGATCCGAACAGCACCAAGGCCGATGATTACAGCAAAGGCGCTACTGACTTGCTGCTGAAATTGCGCCCGAGCATCCGCTATTTCCACTCTTCGCAGTACATCAACGATCTGGCTAACGGCGACATCTGCGTGGCTATCGGTTGGGCCGGAGACGTGAAACAGGCGGCTAACCGTGCCAAGGAAGCGAAGAACGGTGTGAACATCGGTTACAGCATTCCGAAGCAAGGGGCTCTGGCATTCTTTGACGTGCTCGCGATGCCAGCCGATGCCAAGAACAAAGAGGAAGCTTACCAGTTCCTTAACTATCTGATGAAACCGGAAGTGATTGCCAATATCAGCAATTACGTCTTCTACGCCAACTAACAAAGCTTCCGTTCCGCTGGTTGATGAAGCGGTGCGTAACGATCCGGGCATCTTCCCGCAGGATGACGTGCGTGCTAAGCTGTTTACGCTCAAAGTGCAATCACCGCAGATTGACCGCGCGCGTACACGTGCCTGGACCAAAGTAAAAAGCGGCAAGTAACTGTTTTTGTCCGTTGAGATTATGTGATAATCCGCAGGCAGCTAATCCCCGCCTGTTTGTGCTGTATGTGGTGTAATACATGGAGGGAGAGAGGGTGCCTGTCGCAGATCCTTCACTACCGTGGGTTATTCGTTTGTTCTGCTTTTGCCGGAGAGCAATGCTAAGTGAATGATGCAATTTCCCGTCCCCAGCCTAAAACGCAAAAGGCCGTAACGCCAATGTTGGAAGTGCGCAATTTGACCAAATCCTTTGACGGTCAGGCGGCGGTGGATGATGTGAGTCTGACTATCTACAAAGGTGAGATTTTCGCACTGCTGGGGGCTTCAGGCTGCGGTAAATCCACCTTATTGCGCATGTTGGCCGGTTTTGAACACCCGACTCAGGGGCAGATTGTGCTGGACGGACAGGATCTGTCGCTGGTGCCACCCTATCAGCGCCCCATCAATATGGTGTTTCAGTCCTATGCCTTGTTCCCGCATATGACGGTTGAGAAGAATATCGCGTTTGGTTTGAAGCAGGACAAGCTGTCCCGCGCTGAAATTAAAGACCGGGTGAAAGAAATGCTGACGCTGGTGCATATGCAGGAGTTTGCCGGACGCAAATCGCATCAGCTATCCGGTGGTCAGCGTCAGCGCGTGGCACTGGCGCGCAGTTTGGCGAAACGCCCGAAACTGCTGCTGCTGGATGAACCGATGGGCGCACTGGACAAAAAGCTGCGTGACCGTATGCAACTGGAAGTGGTGGATATTCTTGAGCGTGTCGGCGTGACCTGTGTGATGGTAACCCACGATCAGGAAGAGGCCATGACCATGGCCGGGCGCATCGCCATCATGAATCGCGGCAAGTTTGTGCAAATCGGCGAGCCGGAAGAGATTTACGAACACCCGACCACGCGTTTCAGCGCTGAATTTATCGGCTCGGTCAATATGTTTGAAGGGTTGCTGAAAGAGCGTCAGGACGATGCATTGATTATTCAGAGCCCGGGTCTGGTTCATCCGCTGAAAGTGAATACCGATGTTTCCGTGGTAGATGGCGTACCGGTGCATGTCGCATTGCGCCCCGAAAAAATCATGCTGTGTGAAGAGGTGCCCGAAGACGGCTGTAACTTTGCTGTCGGTGAAGTGGTGCATATTGCTTATCTGGGCGATCTGTCGATTTACCACGTGCGTCTTAACAGTGGGCAGATCATAGTGCCCAGTTGCAAAATGCTTACCGCTATCGCAAAGGCGCACCCACCTGGGGTGACGAAGTGCGCTTGTGTTGGGAAGCGGATAGCTGTGTGGTGTTGACGGTGTGATAGGGCGAGATAATGACCATGTTTCCTGAACATAACTTTTCGGGTGGCAAAGCGGCGGAACCACCGGATGTGCCGCGCAGTCCTTTGCGCCTGCTGTTGACGCAGTGGCATTAAATTTTCAGGCCGTATATTCAATATCTTATAACCAATCGATCGAAATTACTCGAAATTCGATCGAAATTATTCAATCTGCTTCCATTCAGCCCCCCGGACATCGCGGTACCTATCTGTCATGGTAGAGCTTTTGTGACCTAACAATTTTTGTGCATATTTTTCCCCTTTCTCATCGGTGTAGAGTCTTGCAGCCAGGCTTCTGATTTCATGAAATGAGGGAGGGTTACGTTCCCATGTTAATCCTGATATACGCCGCGCCTTCAAAAAAGCGGCAGATATCGTTTTTGCGGCAAATTGCTTGTATTTGGCGTCTGCGACGATATGTGCTCTCCCGTTGTTTAATTCTCTAAACTGGTTCAGTACATCGGAAAGGCATAAATTGAGGCAGTCGATGTGGGTTGTCTGGGAGAAGGCAAGCATCATGCCTGTTTTCGCCGTCTTGATGTAAAGACGTCCGTCTTTGAAATCCTCCCAGCGTAGTGCCTGTATATCCCCTAAACGTTGACCGGTGACTAAAGCAAGGTCAAGGCAGGGCCCAACCCATGCGGGTAATGTATCCGCTGCCTTGCGGATAATTTTCCATTCATCAAGGGTTATGCGCTCCCGCTGAATCTCTACACGTTGGTTTCGGGTAGCTTCGGCAGGATTGTGCGATATAACCCCATCTGCAATGGCCTCACGAAATAAGTCAATAACCTCCTTCCTTAATTTATTCGCCATCGTTGTTTTTCCAGCTTTGACCCACTTATTCAGAAAGGTGGCAACATCTTTTGTTTGCACTTGCTGAATAGAAAACTCGCCCATATGTTCATTGATAGCTTTCAAATATGTCTTATGCTCGCTCATCGTTTTCGGCTTGAGTTTTCTGCCGTCGAGTATCGTCAGATAGCGTTCAGTCCATTCACTAACTGTAGTCACCTGTGTGCCGTTGATGCGGTCAACGAGCGGAGATTGTTTTGATGAGCCATAAATTGCCATATTGGCGGCTATGGCTTGTGTAATGGCCTCCTGTCGATGGCGGCCCAGGCCATATTCTTTTCCGGTGCGCGGGTCGCGGTAGCAAAAATAGCCGCCATTGCGCGGTTGCAGGTTTGGCGGCAAATCGCGGTTCTTATGGCTTCTCCGGCGTGCCATGTTTTATCCTCGATAACAGGGCGGGATGAAGGTAACTTGATGAGTTAAGGTTTTTGTTCTGGGTGAGCTTGCAGGCGTTTTCCTCAACCAGATACTCGCGCCCATCTCGTATCGGTGCGGGAAAAATCATTCCGCTCCTGACCAATCGCCTGACGGTTTCCATACAACGCGGACGGGGTTGCCGCCGGTTCCACTCGGATAAGGTGATGTATGCCATAATTGACCTCTGTTAAAATCAGGCCGCTGAGCCGTTCGTCATGACGGCGAGCGGGTGGGGGAATGACCAATCGAAGAAATGCGGTGGTGAACGTTTCACACAGGGTGTGCAGTGATGCAGGTGATTTCAGGCTGTAACAGTCTTGATTAAGGTGCTGGGGCAGGTCGTAGAGATTTGCCTTGCTGCCCGAGGATATCGATAAGCCTTCGGTATCCGTTTCGCAGCCATTGAACCCATTTATCCAGTTGGGTTTCTTGCGGGTGATAGCTCCCCATGAGGGCAGCATGACCCGCGAATGCATAATTCATGGGGTGCTCCTGTTTTTATATTGTTATTTGGGTGTTGTATTTGGCGTGGCTCATGGTCTTCCAGCTCAGGCCGTTATCTTTGGATAACATGCGCCAGTAGAGGGAGAGCCGTATTGATAAATTGTACTAGCTCAGACCTGATCTGACAGTTACCGGTTATTTATACAGGTGTCTGTCAGATTAAATCTGGTTCAGATTTTTTTCTGCCCAGACCCGTTTACCATCAAGTAATGTTG
>NZ_JBPETA010000117.1:0-10282 GCF_051710365.1 Symbiopectobacterium sp.
TAACTTTCCGACTGTTACCGCAACTGCGAATCGCTGTTGCCGTGTCAGTGGAGGCGCAGTATAGACACTTCTCGCGCCCTGACAAGGCCTAATTTCAATTTTATTTCTGAGTGGGTGTTTTTTCGGCGAATCGCATAGCAAACCAGCATAGATGACGCTATTTCATCCCAATCACCCCATTTTACTGCGTCGTAAATCCCATTTACCGATGAGCCACCGACTCGCGCATCACCAACTCTGGCGTTAATACCAGTACCGTTGGCTCGGTTTCAGGATGTTCCAAACGGTATAACAGCGTATCCACCGCCAGTTCCCCCAATTCATCTTTAGGTTGATGAATCGTCGTTAACGGTGGAGACATATAACGCGCCAGTTCGATATCGTCATAACCCACCACGGCCATATCCTTTGGAATAGACAATCCCGCCTGATAGAGAGCGTGATAAACCCCAACCGCCATCGCATCGTTACTACAGAACACAGCATCCGGCCTTTGCGCCAGCGACAGCAGTTTGCGCATCGCCTGGTATCCGGTTTCAAACTCGAAATCCTCTAACACCACGTAGTCATCAGGAACGGGCAAACCTGCACGCTGCATCGCCTGCCGATAACCTAACAGTCGGTTATAGGCCGTTGTTTTATCTTGTGGGCCAGCGATACAGGCGATATTGCGGTAACCGCTGTCGATCAGATGGCGGGTTGCAATATCTCCGCCAAGCAGAGAATTGTCCTTGATAACATCACTCACGCCTTCAAACGGCGACCAGTCCATCATCACCAGTGGAATTGACGGGTAACGGCTAATGGTTTCCGAGGAAGGGCGGTGATTCTCGGTACACATCAGTAACAAGCCATCAACCCGCTTTTGCATCAAGGTTTCCAGGCTACGGTCCAAGCGGTTGTGGTCGCCTTCGGTATTGCACAGGATCAGGCTATACCTGCGCTCGTAGCAACTGCGCTCAACGCCACGCACTACTTCAGCATAAAACGGGTTACTACTGGCCGTTAGCAACATACCGATAGTTTGCGTCTGATTGATCTTCAAACTGCGCGCCAGCGCAGACGGTGCGTAGTTGAGAGAATCAACTGCCGCCAATACCCGCTCGCGCACCGTGTCACTAACAAAGCGATTATTATTGATTACATGTGAAACGGTTGACGTCGACACGCCCGCCAGGCAAGCAACATCCTTCATTGTGGCCACATATCACCCCTGGGAGTGTAAAAATGCGTCGATCTCATTGCGCCACGGCACAGAGGACTGAGCACCAGCGCGAGTTACCGCAATGGCAGCGGCAGCATGAGCAAATTTCACGGCGGTTTGCATCGGTTGATTTTCCAAAAGTGCAGTGACCAGCGCACCATTAAAGGTATCGCCCGCCGCAATCGTATCTACAGCCTGAACCTGGAAACCGGGAATACGCTGACCTTGCCCGTTTTCACTCAGCCATACGCCGCGACTACCCAATGTAATCAGCACGGTAGTAATGCCTTTATTATGCAATAGTTGTGCAGCCTGTGGTAGTAAGAAGAAACACCTAACAGGTTCAGTCCATTGTTGAGGAACCCAAGAATCAGCGTGCCGATGAGCGTGCCAACAATGCGCCCTTTACCGCCCGCCAAACTGGTCCCGCCCAGCACCACTGCCGCAATCGCATCCAGTTCATACCCCGTGCCTACCGTTGGTTGTGCCGATGACAAACGCGCGACTTCGATAATCCCAGCCAATGCGGATAACAGCCCACATAAGGCGTAGACGATAATCTTGACTTTATCGACGCTGATGCCCGACAAGCGGGTCGCCGCTTCATTGCCGCCCAGCGCATAGATATAGCGCCCGAGCCGCGTGTGGTGCAGCATGTACCAGGCAGCGATAAAAACGATAACCATCAACCAGATCTGTGTAGGAATCCCCAGAGTGCGACCAATGCCAAACCAGCCAAAGGTATCGGCAACGTCAGAAAAACCGGTGTTTATTGGGCTGCCGTTGGTGTACACCATGGTGACGCCGCGCAGCAGCAACATCATCACCAGCGTGGCGATAAACACCTGCACCTTTCCTTTCTCGACAATCACTCCAGTGCCCGCCCCGATTGCCGCACCGAGCGCCAACGCGCCAAACACCGCCAACAGAGCATTCACTTCCAGGCCAACAATCGATGCCGCCACCGCGCCGGTCAGCGCCAACAATGACCCGACCGACAAATCGATACCCGAGGTCAGAATCACCAGCTTCATCCCTACCGCCATGATGGCGTTCACCGATGTCTGTTGCAGGATATTGAACAGGTTGTTGACCGTGAAAAAGTTAGGGCTCATAGACTAGACCACTGCGATCAGGATCAGCAGGGCAATCAGCGACTTTTGCTCCAACAGCCACTCTTTACTGAACCAGCGCTTTGCCGTGATAGATTCGGAACTCATGTCTGACTTACTCCTGCTTTACGCTATATTGCTTGCCAACCGCCGCCGCCATCAGCACTTCCTGAGTGGCCTGCTCAATGGAGAATTCACCGCTCAAACGGCCTTCATGCATCACCAAAATGCGATCGCTCATACCAAGTACTTCCGGCATTTCCGATGACACCAAAATGATGCTGAGGCCTTCTTCTTTGAACTGGTTGATTAACTGGTAGATCTCTTTTTTGGCCCCCACATCGACGCCGCGCGTAGGTTCATCGAGGATCAGCACTTTCGGCCGCGTCATCAGCCCGCGAGCAATCGCGACCTTCTGCTGATTTCCGCCGGACAACAGGCCAATGGGCTGTGCCATTGAGGGAGTTTTAATATTGAATAAACGGATAAAATCACTGACCGCGGTGCGTTCGTCTTCATGTTTGAGTGCGCCAAAGCCACGGCTGAAATAACGCAATGCCGTCAGCGACATGTTCTCTTTGACGGACATCCCCAACACTAGGCCATCGCGTTTGCGATCTTCGGAGATATAAACGATGCCGTTTGCCAGCCCATCCTGCGGACTGCGCGTCACCACCTCACGGCCATCAAGCGCCACATCACCGCGCGTGCGGGGAAGTGCGCCATACAGGATCTTCATCAGTTCGGTACGCCCTGCGCCCATCATGCCGGACACACCAAGAATTTCCCCCTGCCGCAACGTAAAACTGACGCCTTCAACACCCGGCCCCGTCAGGTCTGTAACGCTCAAGCGAATATCGCCCGGCACGGTATTCAACCGAGGGTACTGCTCTTCCAGCTTGCGCCCCACCATCATTTCAATGAGCTGCTCTTCATGCAGCTGGTTGACCGGGCGCTCACCGATAAACTGGCCGTCACGCAGCACGGTCACGTCATCACAAATCTCGAAAATCTCTTTCAGGCGGTGGGAGATATAGACGATACCGCAGCCCTGTGCGGTCAGTTCCTTAATCACGGTAAATAAGGACGCGGTTTCGGTATCCGTCAGTGCATCCGTGAGCTCATCCATGATGATCACTTTGGATTCAAAACTCAGCACCTTGGCAATCTCGACCATTTGCTGGTCACCAATGGACAACTCGCCGACCAGTCGGCGGCTGTTGTAGCGCAGGTTGAGCTTTTTCAGCAGCTTATCGGCTTCGGCGTACATCTTTTGCCAATCAATGCGCCCCAAGGCTCCGGTAAACTCACGGCCAAGAAAAATATTTTCGGCAATCGTCAGTTGAGGAATCAGGTTGAGTTCCTGGTGAATAATACCGATACCCGCGTGCTGTGATGATTTTGGCCCGTTAAAGGCAACCTCCTGCCCGAGAAAGCGAACCTGACCGGCATCTTTGCGGTAAATACCGGTGAGCACCTTCATCAGGGTAGATTTCCCGGCGCCGTTCTCCCCCACCAGCGCCATCACCTTGCCGGGATAGACATTCAGGGCAGCACCGGACAGCGCTTTTACACCGGGAAAGGTTTTTACTATTCCCTGCAACTGTAATCAAAGGTTCTATCTCGGCCTCAGAAGGTTACGCCAGCACATAAAATAATATTGGCAGGCGAGCATTCACCGCTGCGAAAAACGGCCCTGCTCTGCCCGCTTTGCGTCTTGAATGCCTCATGACTGACATAGTGCAACGCAATGGTGTTTCCCTGGTGTTGTTCAAGCTGTTGCAAATGCTCACGAATAGCTTCATGGAGCACTGGGTTCTTCTCGATAATCTCTTACGCAACAATCGCCGCTTCTACCTGCATCTCCTGCGTAATCACGCTCAGCACCTGTATAAAAGTAGGCACATTGTGTGTTAACGCCAGATCTACACGGGCGGTGGTGGCAGGGATGGGTAACCCTGCATCACACACCACCACTTGGTCAGTGTGTCCAAGTCGGGCAATCACGCTCGAGACTTCGGAATTGAGTAATACGCCTTTTCTTATTATGTCACTCGTTTTGATAACGACAGCGAAACGTTTCGCTATCACAAAAAAGAGATATAAGAAAAACATTAGGTTAGAAAATAGCCGCTGACCACCGGTGTCGGAAGATTGATCGTTATCACAAATGAAAAACAAACAATGAAACCAGATAATGCATTTATTAAAACAGTGCTTCTTTTTTCGTATGATTTACTTCACTTCCTAAAGCTCACATCACCATACCCACAATTTAAACAATAACGGCACTCTGACGTCTGCCGAAAAAACTCTGGTTTGTTAACAAGGACTCTAACGATGAAAAACATATCCCTCTCTTTGGCAGCCCTATGCTGTATGGCTGCACTCACCTCTCAGGCGCACAGCGCCGATCGTTTGACGATCGTAAAACAGTATGCCGATACCGTCTTGGATAAAGCGGGAGACCATTATCACGGCACGCAGCCTTCACCGTTATTGGCGAGCGGTGTCGATCCGCGCACCGGTAAACAGCTTGAGTGGGTTTTCCCCGATGGGCGCACAGCGGTACTCTCCAATTTTTCCGCTCAGCAAAACTTTATGCGCGTATTGGTTGGCCTCTCTAACCTGACGGGCGATGAGCGTTATCAACAGCGCGCCAAAACCAGCGTGCGTTACTATTTCGATCGCTATCAGGATAAAAGCGGTCTGCTGATTTGGGGGGACACCGTTTTGTCGATTTGAAAACGCTACAGCCCGAAGGCCCCAGTGAAAAAGAGTTGGTGCATGAGCTGAAAAATGCCTATCCCTACTACGAATTGATGTTTGCCGTGGATAAACCGGCGACGGTTCGCTTCATTCGCGCATTCTGGAATGCCCACGTTTATGACTGGCAAATCCTGGAAACCAGCCACCACGGTCAGTACGGTAAGGAGATCGGTAAACTGTGGGACAACAGCTTTACCCAGCAACCGCCTTTCTTCGCCACCAAAGGGCTGAGTTTTCTTAACGCCGGTAATGACCTGATCTATTCCGCATCCCTGCTCTATAAAAACAACCATGAAGCCGGCGCGCTGGTATGGGCAAAACGGCTGGCGGAGCAGTATGTGTTGCCGCGCGATAAAAAAACTGGCCTGAGCGTTTACCAGTTCACCCAGGCATTAAAACGCGCTGAAACCAGCGATGACAGCGATACCAACTCTAAATACGGTGACCGCGCTCAACGTCAGTTCGGACCAGAGTTTGGACCTGCTGCGTTGGAAGGCAACATGATGTTGAAGGGGCGCACCAGCACGCTCTATTCCGAAAATGCGCTGATGCAGCTACAGCTGGCGAAAGATCTCGGTAAAGACGGCGACGATATCAAGAAATGGACGCTTGATGGCCTGAAAGCGTTTGCCAAATACGCCTATGACGAAAGCAACAACACCTTCTGTCCTATGCTGGCCAACGGCACCGATCTTTCCAACTACACTCTGCCACGCGATGGTTACTACGGTAAGAAAGGCACGGTACTGAAAGCTTACCCGGCCAGCAGTGATTTCCTGTTATCCTACGCCCGCGCCTACACGCTGGAGAAGGATGCCGATCTATGGAAAGTGGCGCGCGGCATCTCCAAGGGGTTGGATCTGGGGGATATAGGATCAGCACCGGGTAAAGGCGTCAGCGTCAATGTCAGCATCAAGAACAGCGACCCGTATGCTATTTTTGCGCTGATCGATCTGTGGAAGGCAACGCAGGATAAAACCTACCTGACGGTAGCCGAAAAAGTGGCTGACAACATTGTCAGCAATAATCTGCACAACGGCTTCTTTATGAACTCTGCCAAGTATCAATATGCGTCGATTGATAGCATCGATCCTTACGCACTGCTGGCACTGGAAGCTACGCTGAAGAATAAACCACAGGCCGTTGCCCCGTTCCTGAACGGTTCCGGCTTTACCGAAGGGGCTTATCGTATGCCGGACGGCAGCGCCCGCGTCTCCACCCGCGATGATGAGCTGTTTGCCCTGAAGGAAGGGGAAACCTTAAAACCGAACGGTAAATAATCACCAAAAATGACGCCCTCCATTTCGAGGGCGTCATACACTAAATCTCTACCTGAATCCCCAGCTCTATCAGCCGGTTCGGCGGTATCTCAAACTGATCGGCCGCGCGCAACGCATTACGACTCAGCATCATAAACACCTTGCCGCGCACGCGCAGATACCAGGGCCGTTTGCCCATGGTCAGCGACTCATTGGACATGAAAAACGATGTTTCCATCATTTGGCAAGCTAACCCCTCCTGCCAACAGCGGTGAAACACCTCTTCCACGTTGGGCGTTTCCCGCCAACCGTAGTTGGCAATCACGCGCCAAAAGGTCGGGGAAAGCTGTTCAACTGTAACGCGCTGCACGTTATGCACATAGGGAACCGCTTCTGTGCGCATGGTCAGTAGCACCACCCTTTCGTGCAATACTTTGTTGTGCTTGAGATTATGCAGTAATGCAAACGGAATGACATGCGTCGCGCGCGAGAGATAGACCGCCGTACCCGGCACTCGTACCGGCTGGTTTTTCTCGAGTGAGGCAATCATCGCATCCAATGAATTACCATGCTCATGCAAACGACGCAGTAAACGGAAACGCTCGCTCTTCCAGGTCGTCATAATGGTAAACATGATCAATCCCAGCGCCAGCGGCAACCAGCCGCCGGAAAGGATTTTAACCACGTTGGCAAGAAACAGTGGGATATCAATCAACAACATCGCTACCAGCAACAGCCACACCAGATAGCGGTGCCAGTGCCAGTTTTTTACCGCCACGGTCGCGGAAAGAATGCTGGTCAGCACCATGGTTCCGGTCACCGCGATACCGTAAGCTGCCGCCAAATTGCCAGAATGCTCGAAGCTGACGATGACAATCACCACCGCCGTATACAGCAGCCAGTTTATCGCCGGAATATAAATCTGCCCGGATTCCATGTCTGACGTATGCACAATACGCATTGGCGGCAAATACCCCAGACGTACCGCCTGACGCGTCAGCGAGAATACGCCGGAGATAACGGCCTGAGAAGCGATGATGGTCGCCAGCGTTGCCAAGATCAGCAGCGGAATCAACGCCCAGTCGGGAGCCAGTAAAAAGAAGGGGTTTTTGATGGCTTCCGGGTTACGCAGCAGCAACGCCCCCTGACCAAAATAGTTGAGCACCAACGACGGCAGCACCACGGTAAACCACGCCAAGCGAATAGGGAATTTACCAAAGTGCCCCATATCCGCATACAGCGCCTCCACCCCAGTGATCGCCAGTACCACAGCACCCAGAGCAAAGAAAGAGATAAACTTGTATTCCATAAAGAAACGCACGGCGTAAACCGGGTTCAATGCCTGAAGCACCTGCGGCGTTTCCATCACGCTGCGCACTCCCAGCACCGCCAGCGTCAAAAACCAAATCAGCATCACCGGCGCAAACAGCTTACCCACGCTGCTGGTGCCGTGTTTCTGAATGGCAAACAGCAAGGTCAGCACAATCACCGACAGCGGCACGATGTAGCTATCCAACTCGGAGGCAGCAATCTCAATCCCTTCCATTGCTGAAAGCACCGACATCGCCGGGGTAATAACCACTTCGCCATAAAAAAACCCGCCGCCAATCAGCCCCATGATCACCACGATGGATGTCATGCGATCGCTGGTGTGGCGTCCGGCCAGTGACATCAGGGTCAAAATGCCCCCTTCTCCGGCGTTGTCGGCTCGCATCACATAGGAGAGATACTTGAGCGACACTACCAGTACCAGCAGCCAGAAAATCAGCGAGAGAAAGCCAAATACTGAATGCTGCTCGACGCCAAACCCAAACTGTCCGGAAAGGCATTCCCTTAATGTATAAAGCGGGCTGGTACCGATATCCCCGTACACCACGCCAATAGCTGCCAAGGTAATGGCAGGAAGCGATTGCTTATGCTCTGAGCTCATAGCGCCTATCTTCTGTTGTTTTCACTTTGCGACTTCCGCTGTTTTCACTGCGTAGAGAGCAACGCGTTTTTCGTAGACTTAGCCCGAAAGCGCACAGTATGCACATATTCATGCAAAAACCCCATCCCTTCACGCCGTCTCGAAACATCCAGAAATAAACTGGTTTATTGATTAACATAGCCAAAGATGGCAATAATCGACGCAGATACGATTAAAAAAAATCTGTGATCTGCCGTATATTATTGCATCATCGTTGATGACTTTATCGCTTACCACCCTGTTTTGCGCCATCAGAGTAAAAACGGATCCCTTATGCTTCAATCAGCCTCTTTGGCCGATCGTATTACACGCCTCAGCCAAGCCCTTGAACACGGCCTGTATGAACGTCAGCACGCTATTCGCCTGTGCCTGCTCGCCGCGCTCAGCGGCGAAAGCGTGTTTTTGCTGGGGCCACCGGGCATCGCCAAGAGCATGATCGCGCGTCGCCTGAAGTTCGCGTTTCGTGACGCCCGCGCTTTCGAATACCTGATGACACGCTTCTCTACCCCGGAAGAGGTGTTTGGCCCGCTGTCGATTCAGGCGCTAAAAGATGAAGGGCGTTATCAGCGTCTTACCGGAGGCTACTTGCCGGAGGAAGAAATCGTTTTTCTGGATGAAATCTGGAAAGCCGGCCCTGCCATTCTCAATACCCTGCTGACAGCCATCAATGAGCGGCGCTTTCGCAACGGCAGCCATGAAGAAACCATCCCCATGCGGCTGCTGGTAACGGCCTCCAATGAACTGCCGGAATCAGAAAGCAGCTTAGAAGCACTCTATGACCGCATGCTTATTCGCCTGTGGCTGGATAAAGTGCAGGAAAAACAAAACTTCCGTGCATTGTTGACGCACACCGGTAGCGATCGCGACAATCCGGTGCCGCTGTCACTGAGCGTCAGCGACGAAGAGTACCAGTCATGGCAAAGCGCCATCGATCGCATCGCCTTACCGGATGCCTGCTTTGAACTGATTTATGCATTGCGCCAACAGTTGAATACCACAGACAACGCGCCGTACGTTTCCGATCGACGCTGGAAGAAAGCGCTGCGGCTGCTGCAAGCCTGCGCGTTCTTCTCTGGCCGTGAAAGCATTGTCCCACTTGATATCATCTTGCTGAAAGATTGCCTGTGGCATGATAGGGATTCACAAACGCTGGTGGAACAGCACACCGAGCAGCTCATCACCGCGCACGCCTATCAACAACGGGCGCTTCTGTTCCGCTTGCAGCAATTAAACGTGAAACGGCAGCAATATCAGCAGCAACAGAGCGAATTGCAGGCGATCACGGTCGAAAAACAGGGGGCATTTCTCAGCCGTAAAGCCCACTACCTGCTACCGGAAGCGCTAAATAAAGAGACGCTAACCGTGGTGTTGCAGTGCCCGCTGGTACTGAATAATATTGATGTGACACATATCGTGTTAGAAAAAAACGCCTTGCAGTCATGGCTGCAAAAAGGCGGAGAAGGCGAAATCAGGGGAAAACTCAACGGCATCGGGTTTACCCAGCACCTCGACATGTACGTGGATGACCACCTTCATCTTGCGGTGCGCGATATCAGCCTACAGACCACCATTCTTTCTTTACCTGAAAAACGAGACTGTACCTTACCGACAGAACTTACTGATGAATATGAGAAATTACGTCAACAACTGCGCGAGCAGCGACGTCTGTTTCACCACCATCAGCCGTGTTTGTTCATCCCTGCCGACTGGCTGGCAAAAATAGAAGACAGCCTGCAACAGGTCGACGAACAGATACAGCTCTCGTTACAGGATTGATCGAATGTTGACGTTGGAATCGCTGGAAATGCTGTTGTCCATTGACGAAAACGAGCTCTTGGACGACCTAGGCTGTGTCCCTTAATTGCTTGAGCTATAGTATCCATCTGTTTCTACGACACTTTGGATTATGGCTCGCTACGATCTTTCTGATGAAGCATGGGCAATCATTGAGCCCTTGTTACCAACCGTT
>NZ_JBPETA010000118.1:0-10259 GCF_051710365.1 Symbiopectobacterium sp.
CTTGTTATAGGAGGGCCAGTTAGTGATTTTAAAATTTTGTTTTGCCATGGAGACCTGATTTTGAAACAACTATGGTGATCTGTTCCGATGATTACCCAAACTTTCTATTTATTCAACAAAGCCTGTAACATCATAAAGCAGTCGTATACTTATTCTGTTGCAGAGGAAGCAATAAGGGTTACTTACACAGTCACAATTCATTGAATGATTTCTGCTCATCAACACTGTGATCTTATGGTTATGCAGAGTAACCATAAGATCCGTGTTGGCAGTGGTAACTTTAGCTTCCCTTTGCTGGTGAGTGCTCCACTTCCGTTACCAAGCGGCTTTTTTGTGCAAAACGTCAAAAAGCCATGCATAAGTGAAATCCTTGCAAAAACGCTAAAAAAATCCTGATTTCCCTCAGCACCATAACGATAAGATATTTCACTAAAGCAGCAGGCATGCGGGCTTGTGGGAGTTATCCACTACTTCTGTGTATAACCATGTGTATTAGGTTTAGAAAAACGGTGGCAAGCGAGGATTGGCGCGGGTTTTGGTTGAGTTGATGTGATTCTCTGCTTTTTTGTTTAATTGATATAAATCAGTAAGTTAATTAAAATCAAGTCTCGATTTACCTCTGGCTGATGGTTGCATGTTTTTACAGCACAGGTCTAACCACTTTGTTAAGTTAAATACGCATTCTGGGGATAAATAGCACATTTTTAACTAGATAAATGCGTAACGCTGTGTTAGCGCTTTTCGCGCTCGCTTTCCCCTTTCCAACCTTCTACGCTGGCCGAAGATTTACTCCGCGCATCATTTTCGCCAACAAATGACTGGATGCTGTTTTTATATCCAGTATACTGTGGGTAAACGAATTTCTGAGGCGCACTGTTAGTGCTATGCTTGACGCCTCACACTATTGTTGAATGTTACTGTGCGTTGCCTGGTTTCGCGACGCTTGGTCCACTTTCTGGCAGGTTGTTCATGAGCAAACCCTTTAAACTGCACTCCGAGTTTACCCCCTCAGGCGATCAGCCTGAAGCGATCCGTCTGCTGGAAGAGGGACTGGAGGCAGGGTTGGCACATCAGACGTTGCTGGGGGTAACCGGTTCGGGAAAAACCTTTACCATTGCCAACGTGATTGCGGATCTAAACCGCCCCACCATGGTGTTGGCGCCCAACAAAACGCTGGCGGCGCAACTCTATGGTGAGATGAAAGCGTTTTTCCCTGATAACGCGGTTGAGTATTTCGTCTCTTACTATGATTACTACCAGCCCGAAGCCTATGTACCCAGCTCGGACACTTTTATCGAGAAAGACGCGTCGGTTAACGAGCATATTGAACAGATGCGTCTGTCAGCCACCAAAGCGCTGCTGGAGCGGCGCGATGTGGTGGTGGTGGCGTCGGTCTCTGCTATTTATGGGTTGGGCGATCCCGATCTCTATCTGAAAATGATGCTGCACCTGACGGTCGGCATGATTATCGATCAGCGCTCGATTTTACGCCGACTGATCGAACTGCAATATTCGCGCAACGACCAGGCCTTTACGCGTGGTACTTTCCGTGTGCGCGGCGAAGTGATTGATATTTTTCCGGCAGAATCCGATGAGATTGCGTTGCGCGTCGAGCTGTTCGATGAAGAAGTTGAACGCCTGACGCTGTTCGATCCGCTCACTGGCCAGCAGCTACAAACGGTGCCGCGCTATACCATCTACCCGAAAACCCACTATGTGACGCCGCGTGAGCGTATTCTTCAGGCGATGGAAGATATCAAGGTGGATCTCGCTGAGCGCCGCAAGATATTGTTGGAAAACAATAAACTTCTGGAAGAACAGCGGCTGACACAGCGTACTCAATTCGATCTTGAGATGATGAACGAACTCGGTTATTGCTCCGGTATCGAAAACTATTCGCGCTATCTCTCTGGACGCGGGCCGGGCGAGCCTCCGCCAACGTTGTTTGACTACCTGCCTGCCGATGGATTGCTGGTGATCGATGAGTCCCATGTGACTATCCCGCAATTGGGCGGCATGTACCGCGGTGACCGGGCGTGTAAAGAAACGCTGGTCGAATATGGTTTTCGTCTGCCGTCAGCGTTGGACAACAGACCGATGAAGTTTGAGGAGTTTCAAGCGCTCGCACCGCAAACCATCTATGTTTCGGCGACACCCGGCAATTACGAACTGGAACATTCCGGCGGTGATGTCGTCGATCAGGTGGTACGCCCTACGGGACTGCTTGACCCGCTACTGGAAGTGCGTCCGGTAGCGACGCAGGTGGACGATTTGTTGTCTGAAATCCGCAAACGCGTTGCGTTGAACGAGCGCGTGCTGGTCACCACCTTAACCAAACGTATGGCGGAAGATCTCAGCGAATACCTGGAAGAACACGGTGAGCGCGTGCGTTATCTGCACTCGGGCATCGATACCGTCGAGCGCGTTGAAATAATCCGCGACCTGCGACTGGGCGAATTTGATGTGCTGGTGGGTATCAACCTGCTCAGGGAAGGGTTGGACATGCCAGAGGTGTCACTGGTAGCCATCCTCGACGCTGACAAAGAGGGCTTCCTGCGTTCGGAACGCTCCTTGATTCAGACCATCGGCCGTGCCGCACGTAACCTTAATGGTAAAGCCATTCTGTATGGCGACAAGATAACGCCTTCGATGCAGCGTGCCATTCAGGAAACGGAGCGGCGACGCGAGAAGCAGCAGGCGTACAACGAAGCGCACGGGATTGTGCCTACCGGTCTTAACAAGAAAATTGACGATATTTTGCAGTTGGGGCAACCGACGCCAAAAGGCAAAGGGCGTACCGGTCGTAAAGCCGCTGAGCCTGCCGCAGAATATCATGCACTGACGCCAAAAGCGCTGGAGCAGAAGATTCGTGAACTGGAAGGCAAAATGATGAAGCATGCGCAGAATTTGGAGTTCGAAGAGGCTGCGGCATTGCGTGACCAGATTCATGCCTTACGTGAGCGATTTATCGCCGCATTCTGATTTCCCTGTGGAGCAAGGAGCCTACATGACATTTTCTATACCCGATGTAGATGTACTGTTTATCGCGGGCTTCGGCCCGATCGTTGCGGACGCGGTGGCCAGTCGATCGCTCTATCTGGACACGTTACATTTGCCGCTTAAACCGTTGGGAGAATCGAGCGATTATCTGGTCGCCGATACGCTCGATGGGGTGAAACACTTTGCGCTGTGGCCGTTGGCGCAGGCGAGCCACTCCTGCTTCGGCACTGAGCACTGGCCGGATGATGTCACCGTGCCGCAAACCTGGTTGGAGTTTGAGGTTGCTGATATGGTGGCCTCCACGGCTGCGGTTAAACGGACGGGATATACCTTGCTGGTAGATAACCGACTCGAACCGTGGGGGCAGTGGGTGACGCGTTTCCTTAGCCCGGAAGGCATTTTGGTTGGCGTTACCCATACGCCGTGGCTGCGCGGGGAATAGCCCTCGGCTGTAGTACGGTTAGCCCAGACGTTGCAGGGTAATTTCCAGCGCCTGGCGCAACAGTTCGCGATCGTGATGGTGCGGCACGTCGGCCGCGCTTAATGGCTGCTGCACGATGAGACGATCGTTGATGCCCTGCACCGAGGTGTGTGGACTAACGATAACCGCATCCACCACTTTACGCCCCACCTTGTTTTCGATCATGGCGAGCTTTTGTGCTAGCGTCATATGGGCAGCGGCCTGATTGAGTTCTCGTCCCAGATTGCCGATATAGACCATCTGCGCTGGCGTGCGACGCAGGGCACGCGCCAGATCGTCCAGCAACAGCAGAGGCATCAGGCTGGTCAGAAAGCTGCCTGGACCAATCAGGATCACATCGGCCTGGTCGATGGCATCAATCGCTTCCTGCGTCGCCTTGACCACTGGGTGGAGTTGCAGTTCCTGTGGTAGTGCATTCAGATTGTCTATTTGCACCTCACCGTAGATCTGGTTTCCTCCGGTGTCGGTAGCGACCAGATCGACAGGATGTTCTGACATCGGGATCAGTACCGCATCCACTTTCAGCAGTCCACGAATCAGGTTAATGGCTTCCAGCGGCCGCACGCTCAGATGATCCAGCGCTTTGAGCATCAGGTTGCCCAGATTGTGCCCGGCGAGTTCGCCGCTGCCGGTGAAGCGATATTCAAACATGGCGGAGGCCACGCTCGGGCTGGTGATCAGTTGATTCAAACAGTTGCGCATGTCCCCCCAGGCGATGCCACCCTCTGCGCGGCGGATCCTTCCCGTCGAACCGCCGTTATCGGTGGTCGTCACAATGCCGGTGAGTCGTGAACCCAATGAGGAAAGTGATGACATGACGCGACCGAGGCCGTGCCCGCCACCCAGCGCGACAACCTTGTCGAGATCGGTTAACGTGCGATTGCGCATAGAGACCTTTTGCAAAAGAGGGGGAATTCACGTGGCTAAGGTAGCTGATTTCTCTCATAAAGGCGAAAAAAACCAAAAATCTTTGCCTCAGGATGAGTTACGACAATTTTTTCCGCCTCTTTTCGACTATGCTGAAGGCCTGTGGAAGAGAAAAAACCTTTATATATACGCTATATACATAAATATATAACGAATATCTGGGTGACGTAATGCGTGAGTAACGTTAGACTCTTCTTTGATGAAATCAAACTCCTAGCCTTTGTGCCTAAGTGATGTGGCAGTGACTGCGTCATAGGGTGCTCTGGCCGTGGCCCTTGAGGTCACCAGGGTGCAGGGGAGAAATGCCCGCGCCTCCCGAATTTGGAAAGGTGTTTATGCTAAGTCAATTGAAGGATGCGTTTGCGCGCAAGTTTTATTATTTGCGCCTTTCGATCACAGATGTATGCAACTTTCGTTGCACCTACTGTTTGCCTGATGGCTATCAGCCTTCTGGCGCACCCACCAAGCGTTTTCTCTCTCTGGATGAGATCCGTCGGGTCAGCCGCGCTTTTGCTGCGCTCGGTACGGAAAAAGTGCGTTTAACCGGGGGAGAACCTTCGTTAAGACGCGACTTTGTCGAGATTTTAGCTGCCATCCGAGAAAATCCTTCGATCAAAACCCTGGCGGTGACCACCAATGGCTATCGGCTGGCGCGCGATGTAGCAATATGGCGCGATGCCGGGCTAACCGCGCTGAATGTCAGTGTCGATAGTCTGGATGCGCGTCAGTTCCATGCGATCACCGGGCAGGATAAGTTTCATCAGGTGATGGCCGGGATCGATGCCGCTTTTGACTGCGGTTTTGCCAAAGTCAAAGTGAATACCGTGCTGATGCGTGACGTGAACGATAATCAACTGAATGCGTTCCTGCACTGGATCAAGGACAGGCACATCCAACTGCGTTTTATCGAACTGATGGAGACCGGAGAGGGAAGGGGGCTGTTTGCCCGTCACCATCTGCCCGGAACGGTCATTCGCGACAAATTGTTGGCTCAGGGCTGGCAACTGGCGCCGCGCGGCCGCAGTGATGGGCCAGCCCAGGTGTTTCGGCACGATGATTATCAGGGCGAAATTGGCCTTATTATGCCCTACGAGAAAGATTTTTGCCTGAGCTGCAACCGTCTGCGCGTGTCCGCCGTGGGTAACCTGCACCTGTGCCTGTTCGGCGAGCAGGGCATTCCCTTGCGCGATCTGTTGGCGGAAGATAGCCAAATGGACGATCTGGCGCTGCGTATTGCGGGTGGGTTATCGCTGAAAAAACAGACCCACTTCCTGCATGATGGCAACAGCGGCATAACGCAGAACCTTTCTTTTATCGGTGGCTGATAGCTACTCTAGCGATTTTCCGTGTTAAGAGGTGTGTGATATGAGCAAGGTCAGTGATGACTTTATTCCGCTGCAAATTGCAGTTTTGACCGTTTCTGCCCGTCGTACCGCGCAAGATGATACCTCGGGTGACTATTTGCGCGAAGCTGCGCAGGAAGCTGGGCACCAGATTGTGGCCAGCGCCATCGTCAAAGAGAACCGCTACCAGATTCAGGCGCAGGTTACTGCCTGGATTGCCAGCGAGACGGTGCAGGTAATTCTGATCAATGGTGGCACTGGTTTCACTGCGAGTGATGTCACGCCAGAAGCCATCTCCCCGCTGTTCGATCGCTCGATTGATGGTTTTGGTGAACTGTTTCGCATGGTCTCCTATGAGGATATCGGCACCGCCACCATTCAATCCCGTGCGGTTGCAGGTCTGGCAAACCAAACGGTTATCTTTGCCGTGCCCGGTTCGACACGTGCGTGTCGCACTGCCTGGGAACGTATCATTCAGGAACAGTTGGATGCCCGGCAAAAACCGTGCAATTTCTTCCCCCATTTAAAGAAATCGAATTAATCATGTCATCTCAGTTCACCCATATTAATGCTGCCTGCGAAGCCACCATGGTGGATGTGTCAGCAAAAGCCGAAACGGTGCGCGAGGCGCGTGCGGAAGCCTTCGTCACGCTGTCAGCGCAAACACTGTCGATGATTATTAATGGGCAGCACCACAAAGGTGATGTGTTCGCCACCGCGCGCATTGCCGGGATTCAGGCGGCTAAACGCACCTGGGAACTGATTCCTCTGTGCCATCCTCTGCTGTTAAGCAAAGTTGCCGTTGAGCTGACGGCCGAGCCTGAGCACAACCGGGTGCGTATCGAATCGCTGTGCCGCTTAACCGGCAAAACCGGGGTGGAGATGGAAGCGCTGACCGCTGCCTCGGTAGCCGCGTTGACCATTTATGACATGTGTAAAGCGGTGCAAAAAGACATGATTATCGGCCCGGTGCGTTTGCTGGCAAAAAGCGGTGGTAAATCCGGCGATTTTCAGGCGGAGGTGCAATGATTAACGTGTTGTTTTTCGCGCAGGTTCGCGAACTGACGCAAACGGATTCGCTTAGCCTTCCTGCGAAATTTTCCAGCGTGGAGGATTTGCGCCAGGCGTTGGTCACACGCGGTGAACGCTGGGCGCTGGCGTTGGCGTCCGGCAAATTGCTTACAGCCGTGAACCAGACGTTGGTCGAGCTCTCACACCCACTACGCGATGGTGATGAAGTGGCATTTTTTCCACCGGTAACCGGAGGCTGATGATGCCAGTGAACCCACAACCTGAAACCCGTATTGAGGTCGGCACCGCACCGTTTGACGTGGTGCTGGCCTATCAGTGGCTGGCGCAATGTGACGAAGACGGTGCAGTGGTCACGTTTACCGGTAAAGTGCGTAACCACAATCTGGCTTCCGACGTGAGTGCATTGACGCTGGAGCACTATCCGGGGATGACAGAGAAAGCGTTGGCGGAGATCGTTGGGCAAGCCAGAGAACGCTGGGCATTACCGCGTGTCTATGTGATCCACAGTGTTGGACCGCTCTATCCCGGCGATGAAATCGTGTTTGTGGGCGTTAGCGCTGCACACCGTCAGGCGGCCTTTGACGCTGCGCAATTTATCATGGATTACCTGAAAACCCGTGCGCCGTTCTGGAAACGGGAAGTGACGCTGGAGGGCGAGCGCTGGGTGGATGCGCGTGACAGTGACCATGCCGCTGCTGAACGTTGGTAATTAACGCTCGCTGGTTTTCACCTCTTTCATTCGATTAACGTTCGTTGAAGCTGGCGTGATTTTCGCCACATGCGATATCGCGCCATGTGATACACTTGTCAATGGTGGGCGATGCACGCCCGAGTCACAATCTCTGTCTGCGGTGCCAGACAGCAACGTAAGGGTAGTATCATGGATCGGTTCCCTCGTTCAGGCGATTCGATAGTCGAACGCGCTAATAGCGGCCTTCAGGCTTATATGGCGCAGGTTTATGGCTGGATGACCTGCGGTTTATTGCTGACGGCGTTTGTTTCCTGGTATGCGGCGCAATCCCCCGCGATAATGAATTTCGTCTTTTCCAGTCGGATTACCTTTTTCGGACTGATCATTGCTCAGTTGGGGTTGGTGTTCGTGATTTCCGGCATGGTGCAGCGCTTGAGTGGTAGCGTGGCGACAGGGCTGTTTATGCTCTATTCGGCGTTGACCGGATTGACGCTCTCCAGCATCTTTATCCTCTATTCAGGGCAATCGATCGCCAGCACCTTTGTCATTACGGCAGGGATGTTCGGCGCCATGAGCCTGTATGGTTACACCACCAAACGCGACCTGAGCGGCCTGGGCAGCATGCTGTTTATGGGCCTGATCGGTATCGTGCTGGCGTCGTTGGTCAATATCTGGTTGAAAAGCGATGCCTTGATGTGGGCTGTGACCTATATCGGCGTGGTGGTGTTTGTGGGTTTGACGGCCTACGACACGCAAAAACTGAAAAATATCGGTGAGCAACTCTCTGCTGACGACCGCGACAGTTTTCGGAAATATGCCATCGTGGGCGCATTGACGCTTTACCTGGACTTTATCAACCTGTTCCTGATGCTGCTGCGCATTTTCGGCAACCGCCGCTAAGACGCAACACAACACATGGCCCTGTGCGTTATACGTGCGGGGCTTTTTTTTGGGCGCAACCTAGCCATTACCGCATGGTTGATGTTGAAAATTGTAACCTACTTGGTGATTATGTTTTGATGGCTGTAACCTAATGAGTTACAATTTTATTTATGATGAGCATGGATGCGCAGATGGAAAAGTCAGGGCAACACGATCGGCGCTTGCTTCAGCTGACGAACTGAATCTCGATTTTGATGGCATGTGTGCAGTCATAATGGCGCTGACCTGTCAGGATTTTTACAAGAGTATGACTACATACCACGATCATACGGTGTGGCAGGATGTGTACCGCCCGATGATAAAGGGTATCAGGTTTTATATGAAAGTGACGGTACTCGATGATGTACTCATCGTCTCATTTAAGGAGAAGTAGAATGAAATGTCCTCAGTGTGGCGGTGCCGAACTGGAACAACGTGTAAAAGATGTTCCCTATTCATGGCGTGGCAAAAAAACGATTTTGCAGCAAATCCGTGCGTTGCATTGCCCTAAGTGTGGTGAAGCGGTGATGGATAAAGCCGAGTCGGCCGAGTACATGGCAAAAGTGGTCGAGTTTAAGAATTCGATTATTAATGATACGGTTAAACCGGCGTATATCATGAACGTGCGAAAGAAACTCGAATTATCGCAACGAGAAGCAGGGCGGATATTTGGTGGCGGTGATAACGCATTTTACCGGTATGAAGCGGGAAAATCGCAGCCCCATCCTTCTACGGTGAAATTGCTGAAACTTCTCGATCGCCACCCTGAGTTACTCAATGAAATTTGTGGTTGAGTTGAGCAAAAATCGATGATGCTTCACGACATCTTTCGTCTGAACAGCCCATAGGCCGCGCTGCCGGTAGTCGCAGTGATAGCCAGCAGTGGCCACAAGCTGTGCCATACCACGCTGAAATCGGCCCCTTTGAGGTAAATCTGCTTGGTGATGTCAGTAAAATGGCGGATGGGGTTTACCCAGTTCAGATTCTGTAACCACAGCGGCATGTTTTCCACCGGAGAGACGTAGCCTGAGAGCAAGATGGCGGGCATCAGAAAGACAAATACGCCGATAAACGCCTGCTGCTGCGTGGCGCACAGCGACGAAATCAGTAAACCAAATCCCACAAGAGACAAGCCGTACAGCAGCATCGCGGCATAAAACAGCAGCAGTGAACCAGCAGAATCTGGTAAGCGAAAATCCCTGCCAGCAGCACGATGGTAGCCTGACCGGTAGCGACAATCAGCGCCGGGACCGCTTTACCAATAAAAATTTGCCAGGTTGCCAGCGGCGATACCAGCAGTTGGTCGAGTGTACCCTGTTCACGCTCGCGCGCTACAGAAAGCGCAGTCACAATCAATACGCCGATGGTCGTGATCATGGCGATAAGCGAAGGCACCACAAACCACTTGTAGTTCAGATTCGGGTTATACCAGTGACGCACTACCAGTTCGCTCTGGTTGTTGCGCGTTTTTCCCACCATCAGCTCCCGTTCATATTCCTGAACAATCTGCTGTATATCATTTGCTGCAATTTGCGCGCTGTTAGAACGCCATCCATCCAGAATGACCTGAAGCGAGGTGCTGTTGCCGTTGGTAAGGTCGCGGGAGAAGTCGGGTGGAAACCGTACCAGCAATAACGCTTTCTGGTTATCGATAGTTGGCGCGATGGCCTGGGGGCTGCGTAGCGTTAACACCTGTGAGAAGGTGCGCGCGTTGGCGATGCGCTGTGTCAGTTCAATCGAGGCTTTGTTGAATAAATAGAAAGTTTGGGTAATCATCGGAACAGATCACCATAGTTGTTTCAAAATCAGGTCTCCATGGCAAAACAAAATTTTAAAATCACTAACTGGCCCTCCTATAACAAGG
>NZ_JBPETA010000119.1:0-10247 GCF_051710365.1 Symbiopectobacterium sp.
TCATCAATGCTGTTCAATGTGGCAGTTACTGAACAAGGTTCGCCGCTTCATGGAAACCGTCAGCCCGTTTCCCAGTGGAAAACATGGACAGGCAAAAGTGTAGCGGTATTAGGAACAGCTATTTAGTGTTTGCCGTTATTGTCGCATGCGTTGCGTTACTAAGCGTTGGACATCTGGTAATGGCACCTGCGTTGTTTTTGCTGGGCGGTGCGGGATTTACGCTGTATCCGGTAGCAATGTCTTGGGCGTGCGAAAAGGTACGTCATGAAGAACTGGTGGCGATGAACCAGTCATTGCTGCTCAGTTACACTGTCGGCAGCCTTGTTGGCCCCAGTATGGCGGCCGCGCTGATGCAAACCTATTCTGATCGCGTGCTGTTTGTGCTGATTGCCGCGGTATCGCTGGTTTATCTGGTCATGCTGCTGAAGAAAAGCGATCGCCATCCCAAACCGTTGGCGGCATAAATGTCACTTTAGGCTGGCTAATGAGCTTTTGCCTGCCTCCACGATATTGTTCCATAACGCTTCTGCTACCGGGCTCAGGCGCTGTCTGGCGTTGCGAATCAGGTAAAAGATATTGGTTAGGTTTAACTCGTCAGGGGCGATAGCGACCAGTTTGCCCTGTTCTACCCAGGCTGCGGCGTAGTGATCGGGTAAGTAGCCAATATGGGTGCCGGCTAACAGGAGCAATAAACTGCTCTCGAGGTGCCAGGCTACGTGTTGTAAGCCCTTTTGGGCGATGGGGCCTAATTGTTTAGATATCTCATTGAGTGCGTGTCCTCCGATCAAAAGCATGTCCGGGTCCAGTGTACCGGAGCGCCATTCTTGCTGAATACGGTTAGCGTTTTCAGCAATAGTATAAAAATAGCTTTGTTCGATGAATACGGGTTGGAAGAATACATCAGAGAGGACATCATCAGGAAGTATGCTCAACATGATATCGATGCTGCCATTCATTAACTTTTCCATAAGAGGGTCATAGTCACCGATTGTCAATATCACCTTAGCGTCTGCACTTTTTTGATAAAGTGTCCTGATACTGTGGGAGACCACATTGCTTGGATGAGTGACCGTATTGTCCAGACAGCCAATTTTTACTGTGCCGATTAATTGTTGCTTAATGGCCGCGAGGCGGTTTGCAAAATCTTCAAGGGTTGCAATAACGGCTTTTGCCTCTTGATAGACAACCTCTCCTTCACTTGTAAGAGCAAAGCCACCGCGGCCTCGCTCGCAAAGTACAACGCCGAGTGAGTCCTCCAAGCGAGAAAGATAATGACTTAAAACGGGTTGACTAAGACCTGTAGCATTTTGTGCGTTGGTAACTCCACGTTTTTCCACGATTATGCAGAATAATTTCAACCAACGGATCTCCATTTTATTTAATCGCATAGGGTATATTTTCCATTACATTATAATTATACAATGTTTACATCGAAACAAAATGATAGTACTAGATGTTACCAAGCCTTATGCTACATATAAATAAAGCAAAATAACAAACTTTACTACCTGAATTAGTTCAGATGTTTAGTGCCACGCCAGGGAAAATTCATGTTATTAATGATCTATGAGTAAATATAAGGGGCTAAAGGTATTGATACTATAAAAAGAGGGGCTATATATTAACCATTTGTCAATGGAGAGATTATGTCAAAAAACGATACTATATCAACCGCGATTCAACAAAAGCTAAAAATATACGATTACGAATACGAAACTGTCCCAGGTAAAGCGAGAAAAAGTTGGTATGTTATTGCATTAATTTGGTTGGCGATTGGGATTGATATTTCAGGATTGTTTTTTGGAGCATTTCTTAGCAGTGGATTACCGTTCCCACAAGCCGTTGTAGCAACACTGGTCGGCTCAGCATTATTGGGCGTGCTAGCGGGTTTTTGCGCTAATGTGGGCTACGGTTGCGGATTATCCACTACGTTACTTAGTATTGCTGTGTTTGGCCGTTGGGGGGGCGGTGTGGTTGGTCTGCTTACATCGATATCTTTGTTGGGATGGTTTGCGTTTCAACTCGATTTCTTCAGCGTACTATTGCAAAAATCTCTTTTCACCTACGGCTTCGAAGTAGGCCGGTTACCTGTCCTGTTATTTGGTATGGTGTTGATGACATCCACCGCTATCTGGGGTTTTAGAGCACTAGCACAACTAAGCATCATCAGCGTACCCTTGATGGTAATACTAATAATCACTGGAGTGGCATTGGCTGCTGTCGATATCCATGCTCCAAATCCGGCTATCATTACTTCTCCCATGAGCATGGGGACAGCCATTTCGTATGTGGTTTCAATCTGGATTGTATCTACGGTGATGTCGCCAGATGTTGCTCGTTACGCAAAAACACGAAAGGATGCATTTCTAGGGGCTGGGTTGGGATTCTTTCTTGGCAATAGTTTCACTATTTTGCTTTCACTATCTTTGGCTCACATGGTAGGTAGTGATGATTTAGTAAATACATTTTTTATCGTAGGGTTAGGAGCATCCGCCATCTTGGTATTGGTATTTGCGCAATGGACAACGAATAGTTCTAATCTGGTTTTTGCCGCATTGGGGTTATCAGCCATAATAAAAATAATAACACGCCCTATGCTTATTATAGTATTGTCCGTTGTCGGCTTGGTGCTGGCTCAAAACGGAATGATTAATAATTTAACCAACTTCCTTTCACTACTTGGGGCATTTATCTCCCCAATCGCTGGGGTGTATCTGGTTGAATACTATTTTATTCGTGATAATCGATTTGCTGAAATAGGAGCATCTTCGGATGCGATTAATATTTTCGGCGCGATTGCCTGGTTGTGTGGTAGTATACTAGGATTAATGACGTCGCCAGATATATTTAACCTCTTTACATTGACATCTGTTTCAGCGTTGGATGGTATTGGTACGAGTATGATCGTTTATTTTACACTGAAAAATGTATATCTACCGTGCGGTAAGAATATATAGGGATGTGTAATGTTTGAATACGTCGATGAGCAAATTATCGATGATATAGCATTGGGTGCATCGGTATTAGGTACAGGTGGAGGAGGTGATCCTTTCATTGGTACACAGATGGCTAAACACGCATTAAAGCTATTTGGATCGGTTATGATCACACCACTCTCTAAAGTAGATGATGATGAGATATTTGTGCCCTGTAGTATGGTTGGCGCGACAACCGTGATTATGGAAAAAATCATGACGCCTAATCAGTTTTTACTCACTATTGATACAATGTCCTCTACATTAAAAACACGAATTGCAGGGACATTCCCTATTGAGATAGGTGGGGTGAACTCCTTAATTCCGTTTATCGTAGCCGCCCAAAAGCAGATACCTGTGGTGGATTGTGATGGTGTAGGGCGCGCGTTCCCTGAAGTACAAATGGTTAGCTTCTACCTTGACGATCTTCCTTCAGGGCCAAATACCCTTGCGGATGAAAAAGGCAATACGCTGGTTTTATACCCGATTGATGGCCTCTGGTCCGAACGCTTTGCTCGCGCGATCACGGAACAAATGGGCGCAGCAGCGGCGATGTGCGACTACCCATTAACCGGGCGGGCGTTAAAAAAAAGCGCTATTCCCGGCACCCTCACCCTGGCCCAACATATCGGACAAACGTTACGTCTGGCGTGGCAGTCGGGCAGCAACCCGATTCACGCCATCACCCAGGCGCTCAATGGTCATGTTATCGCCTCCGGCAAGATTATAGACGTTAAGCGCCAGACCATGGGCGGTTTTGCGCGTGGTCACGTGCTTATCGAGGGGCGGCGCAACGATAAGGGTGAACAGGCTACCGTATTATTTCAGAATGAGTTTCTGCTGGCATACCGTTCATCTGCCGCCCTTGAACCCACACAGGAGAATCTGCTGGCGGTGGTGCCCGATCTGATCTCGATTATTGACAGTGAAACGGGTCGCCCGATCGTAACCGAAAACCTTTTCTATGGGCAGCGAGTTGACGTGGTTGCATCCCCCTGTCACGCCAAGTGGCGCAGTACGAGAGGGTTGGCTGTCGCTGGCCCCAGATATTTTGGTTATCCCGTTGACTATGTGGCTATTGAACAGTTGGTGAATCGGTAAGGCGACATGATGGCGTTAAAAAATCACTATCGTCTCGGTGTTGATGTGGGTGGAACACATACCGATGCTGCTATTTTGGATGGCGATCTGCGCTGTGTCGCCACCGCGAAGGCCCCGACGAGCGAGGATGTGCATGGTGGTATACTGTCAGCCATTGCACGGGTGATGGCCCGTTCGGGGTTAGCACCAGACCACATCCGCTATGCCATGCTTGGCACCACGCAGTGCACCAACGCAGTGGTATCACGTCAGGGATTGAACCGAGTAGGCTTGCTGCGGCTTAGTCTGCCCAGCAGCGATGGTGTCCCTCCCTTGTGGGGATGGGACGCAGCATGGCGAGCGCTTGTGGGCGATCATCTCTATCAGTTGCACGGCGGTTATGAGATTGATGGGCGAGAGATCCACCCTCTCATCTACCAAGAGGTAATTGCTGCCTGCGAAAGGATGCGCGGGCAGGTCGACTGCATCGCAATTTGTGGTGTGTTTGCACCGATCAATGCGGCTCAGGAGCATCAGGTCGCGCGGTGGGTGAGTGAGAGGCTACCTGGTGTCGTGTTGTCGCTGTCGCACCGTATTGGCAACATTGGGTTGTTAGAACGCGAAAATGCGACTGTCCTGAACGCGGCGCTGCATACGACGGCGGAACGTTTTGTGAATGGCTTCATTAATGCATTAGGGCACCATGGTATCTCGGTTGAGCCTTATTTTAGCCAAAATGATGGAACCCTACTGTCGGTGGAGGCAGCCAAACGTTATCCCATCCTGACTATGGCCTGCGGACCCACCAACTCGCTGCGCGGTGCAGGTCATTTATCGGGGCTGAAAGAGGCGCTGGTTATTGACGTGGGCGGTACGACAACCGATATCGGCGTTTTGACCAAGGGCTTTCCACGTGAGTCTTCTCTCGCGGTGAATATCGGCGGCATACGTACGCAGTTTCGCATGCCAGATATCCTCTCCATCGGTATTGGTGGTGGCTCGCTGGTGCGCGAAACCCGAGAGGGTGAGGTGCTGATTGGCCCGGACAGCGTCGGTTATCACTTGTTACAACAGGCAATGAGTTTTGGTGGCGATCGGCTAACATTGAGCGATGTGCTGATCAACGGTAAGCCAGAGTGGTGGCCGGGGCCGCCACCCTCGGTGCTCCCCACGTTGGATGCATCATTCTGCCAACGCGTTTACCACGCCATGATTGCCAAGGTCGAGGAGGCTATTGACCGAATGAAGACGTCTGTGGCGTTAGTGCCCGCGATCGTAGTGGGAGGAGGCAGTATTCTGCTACCTGATAGGTTAAAAGGTGTCAGCCAGGTGATCGTGCCAGCGAATTTTGATGCGGCCAATGCTATCGGTGTGGCGCTGGGGCAGGTTAGCGGACAAATTGATAGAGTGGTGGCGATGGCCGGGTGCGATCGCGCTAGCGTGCGTGATGCCTTGCAAAAAGAGGCGATTGCGTTGGCCGAGGCGGCGGGTGCAGAGCGAGGAAGCATAGTGGTCATCGAATTTCTTGAAGTGCCGTTAGCGTATTTGCCGGGCAATGCCGTTCAGGTGAAAGTGAAGGTTGCTGGAAATCTGCTATAACAAGCAAGGCATGATACACATGCTCCCATACGGTCGTCGTTTGGGAGCGCGTCACATCAGTAGATCACTTTATGTCCGTAGCTTTGCAGTATGGACTGCACGCGGTTCATGGTATCGGCCTTCGGCGGTTTTACACCATCCAGCTTATACTCTTCCCCCATAGCGACCCATTTATGCTTGCCCAGTTCATGGTAGGGCAGCAATTCAATTTTCTCGATGTTGGTCATGTCTTTGGTGAATTCACCCAGCAGATGCGCTGAGGCATCATCATCCGACCAGCCGGGGACGACTACGTAGCGAATCCAGGTGCGCTGATTGCGCTTGGCTAAATAGCAGGCAAATTCCAGCGTGCGGTGATTGGAGACGCCCACCAGATTCTGGTGAATACTGTCATCCATCTGTTTCAAATCCAGAATCACCAGGTCGGTGACATCCAACAGTTCATCGATCACCGGATCGTAGCGGCGCACGAAACCATTGGTATCGAGGCAGGTATTGATGCCTTCTGCCTGGCAAGCGCGGAACCAGTCGAGCACAAATTCAGCCTGAAGAATGGCTTCGCCGCCTGATGCGGTAACGCCGCCGCCCGAGGCATTCATAAAGTGGCGATAGGTCACCACTTCTTTCATCAGATCCTCAACAACGATCTCCTTGCCGCCGTGGGTATCCCAGGTATCCCGGTTATGGCAATACAGGCAGCGCATCAGGCATCCCTGAAAGAAAACGATGAAACGAATACCGGGACCATCAACGGTTCCGCAGGATTCAAATGAGTGAATGCGACCGATCAGTGACATTGCAAGTGTTTCTCCAAATGTGGCCGTTCAATAGCAGCCGGTGTTAACACGAACAGGGAAATGCAATGGTGCGCCGACGTCATGTAGGACGTGTAATAAACGAACGGTAAACCGTCTCGCCGATGTCGTGTTGAATCTGTTTTGCCAGCCCGCCGCGGTACAAGGAGCGGGCTGGCAAAACAGGTTATCAGTGCGGGGGGTGAGAAAAAGGCCCCACCGGGGTGGAGCCTTTATTTTACGCCTTTTCAGGCAGTCAGGGAAATTACATTGACTGAGTGAAAGTACGGGTAATAACGTCTTGCTGCTGTTCTTTGGTCAGCGAGTTGAAGCGCACGGCATAACCAGAAACACGGATGGTCAACTGCGGATATTTTTCCGGGTGTTCCATCGCATCCAACAGCATTTCACGGTTCATCACGTTCACGTTCAGGTGTTGACCACCTTCGATGCTGGATTCGTGGTGGAAGTAACCGTCCATCAGGCCTGCCAGGTTGGTCTTACGCACGTCATCATCTTTACCCAACGCGTTAGGTACGATGGAGAAGGTGTAAGAGATACCATCTTTCGCGTAGGCGAACGGCAGTTTGGCAACGGAAGTCAGAGAGGCAACGGCACCTTTCTGATCGCGGCGGTGCATCGGGTTAGCACCCGGTCCGAACGGTGCACCAGCGCGACGGCCATCCGGTGTGTTACCGGTTTTCTTACCATATACCACGTTAGAGGTGATGGTCAGAACAGACTGCGTCGGGGTAGCGCCACGGTAGGTGGTCAGTTTCTGAATTTTCTTCATGAAACGTTCTACCAGGTCACAAGCCAGGTCATCAACGCGCGGGTCGTTGTTACCGAACTGCGGGTATTCGCCTTCGATGTCGAAGTCGATGGCTAGGCCATCTTCGTCACGAATCGGTTTAACTTTCGCGTATTTGATGGCAGACAGGGAGTCAGCGGCAACGGACAGACCAGCGATACCACATGCCATGGTACGGAACACGTCACGATCGTGCAGCGCCATCAGCGATGCTTCGTAGCTGTATTTGTCGTGCATGTAGTGGATGATGTTCAATGCAGTGACATACTGCTTGGCCAGCCAATCTATGAAGTGGTCCATACGGTCCATTACCACGTCAAAGTCCAGCACATCGCCTTTGATCGGTTCAGATTTCGGACCGACCTGCATCTTCAGTTTTTCGTCCACGCCGCCGTTGATAGCATACAGCATGGTTTTTGCCAGGTTGGCACGTGCACCGAAGAACTGCATTTGTTTACCAACAACCATCGGGCTTACGCAACAAGCGATAGCATAGTCATCGCTGTTGAAGTCCGGACGCATCAGATCGTCGTTCTCGTATTGAAGAGAAGAGGTATCGATGGACACTTTAGCTGCATACTTTTTGAAGTTCAGCGGCAGTTTTTCAGACCACAGGATAGTGATGTTCGGTTCCGGAGACGGCCCCATGGTGTACAGGGTGTTCAGGAAACGGAAGCTGTTTTTGGTTACCAGAGTACGACCGTCCAGGCCCATACCGGCCAAAGACTCAGTTGCCCAGAGGGTCACCGAAGAACAGTTCATCGTATTCAGGAGGTACGCAGGAAGCGCACCATACGCAGTTTCATCACCAGGTGGTCGATCAGTTCCTGTGCGTCTTGCTCAGTGATTTTACCGGCTTTCAGGTCACGTTCGATGAAGATATCCAGGAAGCTGGATACACGACCGAAGGACATGGCAGCACCGTTCTGAGATTTAACCGCAGCCAGGTAGCTGAAGTAAGTTCATTGAACGGCTTCTTTCGCGTTGGTAGCCGGACCAGAGATATCGCAGCCGTATTTGGCAGCCATTTCTTTGATCTGAGCCAGCGCATGATGCTGGTCGGCAATCTCTTCGCGCAGACGGATAGTCGCTTCCAGGTCTTCACCGTTTTCCAGTTTGGATTGCAGAGAATTGAACTGAGCGAATTTGTCTTTCATCAGGTAGTCGATACCGTACAGCGCAACGCGACGGTAGTCACCGATGATACGGCCACGGCCATAAGCATCCGGCAGACCGGTCAGCACGCCAGATTTACGGCAGCGCAGGATATCCGGAGTGTAAACATCGAATACACCCTGGTTATGGGTTTTGCGGTATTCGGTGAAGATTTTTTTCAGTTGCGGATCCAGTTCACGGCCATAAACCTTACAGGAACCTTCAACCATTTTGATGCCGCCAAACGGAATCAGCGCACGTTTCAGCGGCGCGTCAGTTTGCAGATCAACGATTTGTTCCAGGCTCTGGTCGATATAACCGGCGTCATGAGAGGTGATGGTGGCTGTAACGTTGGTATCGAAGTCAACCGGCGCGTGAGTGCGGTTTTCTTGTTTGATACCTTCCATAACAGCATCCCACAGCTTGGTGGTTGCCGGAGTAGCGCCAGCCAGGAAGGACTCTTCACCTTCATACGGTGCGTAGTTCTTCTGAATGAAGTCACGTACGTTGACGCCATTCTGCCATTCACCCGCGCTAAAACCTTCCCACGCGTTAGCCAATTTTTCATTCAGTTCGGTCATATTACACCTACCTTTGGTTTGGAATTCATAACCCGATTTGCAGTCGGCGACAGATTAATGTTTGTCGCCACCGTGCAAATAAATAACCCAATATGTTAACCCTACCAGAAAACCGCCGCCGACGATGTTGCCAAGCGTGACAGGAATCAGGTTGTCCACGATAAAGTTGTGGAGGGTAAGGTGCTCAAATTGGGACGGCGCTTTGCCAATGGCTTCCCAAAATTCGGGCGCCGCGAAATTCTTGATAACGATCCCCATGGGGATCATAAACATATTAGCAATACTGTGCTCAAAGCCGCTGGCAACGAGCATGCCCACCGGCAGGATCATTGCGAACATTTTGTCTGTCAGTGTCCGGCCTGAGTAGCTCATCCATACCGCCAGACAAACCATCAGGTTAGCCAGCACACCGAGGCAAAACGCTTCAACAAAAGTGTGTTCCACTTTGTGTTCTGCGGTTTGCAGGACATTCAAGCCCCATGCACCGTTGGCGACCATGTGCTCACCGGCAAACCAGATCAGAGCGACAAAAAACAGTGCGCCGAACAGGTTGCCCACATAGACGTTACACCAGTTGCAGGCCAGCTGTTTCCAGGTGATGCGGCCGCTTGCCTTGGCAATCACTGTTAATACCGTTGAGGTAAACAGGTCAGCGCTGCAGACAACAACCAACATCAGGCCGAGTGAGAAGCAGATCCCACCAATCAGTTTAGCCATGCCGTAAGGCATAGACGCGGAACCGGTTGTGGCTGTGATGTAAAAAACGAAGGCGATAGAAATAAAAACACCAGCAGTAATCGCCAAAAAAAACGTAGTCAGGGGTTGTTTCGTAGCTTTATAGACACCAGCATCTTCAGCGACTTTCGCCATGGCTGCCGGTAGTAAAAGTGTAAAGGGGTTGTCAGCTTTCACACTAACGTTCTCCAAGATTTATCCGCGAGGGAATATTAACAAAGCAGTATAAAGCAAAATTTGACTTGGATCATATCGTGAAAATTTAGTGGGGTAAAACCCCTCTGCGAACCGCACTAAAATCAACTTAATCCATTGAAATAAATTAATAAAAATATTTTAAAAATTATAAAAATAGTTGAATGTAGGGGGTAGAATACCGCGGAAAAGAGTTAAATCCGTCATTCCGCACCTACTTTAAGAATAAATTCGACGGTATCGCTCGCCGAGAACATCAACGATGGTCTTGTGAACAGAATTGAGGTTGGATACTTGTGGTGGTCTGTCACCAATACTGAAC
>NZ_JBPETA010000120.1:0-10217 GCF_051710365.1 Symbiopectobacterium sp.
GATGGTAACGTGGGGAGTACTCATGCTGATTGGTCTGCAAAAAGCAGTAATAAATTCAGAACTTCAGAATACCGTCAAGTCCCGAAAAAAGAAAAATCAGGTGCGGAATGACGGATATAACAGACGAAGAATACAACGCGCTGTACCAAGCCGCTGATATTTTAGTCAAAGTCGCAATGGAGATTTCATATCTATGTTGCGCACGCCAAGGTGATGTTCTTTCACTTCGTCGTGAGCAAATTATGCGTGAAGGAATTTTCATTTGCCAAGGAAAAACGGGGGGTAAAGCAGATAAAATCATGGTCGCCTAGGCTTCAGGCAGTGGTAAAGCTCGCATCAACACTTCCCGTCCGCGCCGGAGTCGTCTCAACGTTTGTGTTGTATCAACCTGACGGTGGTCGATACACGGCTAGCGGATTAAGTAACCGATGGCGAGCAGCGAAAGCCGTAGCCAAGAAAGCTAATCCAGAGCTTAATTTCGATTTCACTTTTCACGATTTAAAAGCAAAGGGTATAAGCGATCTGAGCGGCTCGTTGCAGGAAAAACAGGCTATCTCAGAGCATAAAAATATTGGTCAGACGGCAAGGTATGACCGCAAAGTCAAAGTGGTACCTACAGTAGACGGTCAGCATAAAAAGTCAGATTAAGCGCTCAAAGTGTTCAGAATATTCATTCCAACTAAGCGCTATCTCTTTGCTATTTTCGCTACCTTCTTAGGTTTTAGCATTCTGAAATTAGCACATAACCAATTGATTTTATTAAGTCAGGAGGCTGATTGAAAAACCCGTGTAATCCATCATCGCGCAGGGCTCGACAAGAACGCGCTCAACACGAGCACTGCGCGGCCCCCCCCCCCCCGCTTTTAGCCAAATGATAAGTTGTTCAACCTGCTGCGGCTCACCACTGGCTACCACTTCCACACTGCCATCCTCACAATTTCTGGCATACCCTTTTACGCCCAGCTGTTGAGCCTGCTGTTGTGTGTGATAACGAAAACCAACACCCTGCACCACACCGTATACATAGGCTGTCACACAGTGTTCAGACATCTAAACGCCTCCTCAATCATCAATGGGCAGACACCTTTATTTCCTGCACAGCGATACAATATGCATCATACTATTAACAGTAAAATAACCTCGTTCCGGTAGCAAATACGCTACGTCGACCTTCCACATACAACTTGAAATCTGGGCGTTCGCGCCCATATAGCAATAAGGTTACAGAGTCAGATTATCTCAGGAGGCATTATGATTATCTGTAAATTTGGTATTGGAGAACAGATTCGTCATAAACTGCTGGGATACCCTGGTGTCGTGATTGATATCGATCCTGAATACTCGCTGGTAAGCCCGGCGTGGGAAGAACTGGATGCCCACGATACGCTGCGCTCTGCACCTTGGTATCATGTTGTGATGGAAGATGAACAAGGACAAGCCATTCATACCTATCTGGCGGAAGCACAGTTGATGCAAGAAGCGCCCGACAATGACAGACACTCTTCTCTGGATGAGCTTGCTAAAGAGATCAAGCAGCGAGCGCCTCGCTTACAGCATTAATACCGACCGCGGTGGCCGGTATTACGTGCAGACCAGTTACTTGGCAGGACCCAAGCGCGGAATCTCGATTTTGGGGCAACGATCCATCACCACCTCAAGTCCGGCATTTTTTGCCAACACCGCCGCCTGCTCGTTTATGACGCCAATTTGTAACCACAGCACTTTTGCGCCAATGGCGATGGCTTCTTTAGTCACCTCGTAAGCGGCCTCTGACTGGCGAAAGACATCAACCATGTCCACCTTGCCAGGAATATCGGCAAGTGACGCATAAACCCGTTGACCATGGAGCTCTTGCCCTGCCAATTTAGGGCTGACGGGGATCACGTCATACCCTGGTCACGTATTCAATGAGTGTAGTGTATTGCTACATAGTCTGGCATGCAAAAAAGGTGTTTAAAACCAGCCTGAATGCATGAAGAGAACATAGAGCATGAATACTATTTTTATTGCGGAGCAACACATTGAATACGTGACCCATACCCTTGCTCCAATAAATAAGCCATCACACCATAGCTGGGACGAGAGACTTTTTCACTGGCACCGACCAAAGCAATCGTTTTTACCCTCTCCAAAACCGATTTAATCTCTGCATCCTTCATTGTTGTTACCTCGTATTGCATGGACTTTTTACAGTGTACACCACTGCGCCACCTTATTTTTGTCTTACATTGCCGACAAATCGGGTATTCAATCTGGCGTACCTAAACATAGAAATGTCAGATAAACAAAGCATTAAACGCACAAGGGGGAGAAAATCATAACAGCGATAAAAACTGTTAAAAAATGAAAACTTTGACACATTTAGCCAAATACTCAACAATGGCGCCGTTCAATGATGCCGGAGGAAAGCTGATGAAATTGTACCGTGTTTTAGTGCTGCTTTTCTTCGTCACGAGCAGTATAGCCAGCGCTGCCACCACCCTAAAATTACATCAGGATATTGAACTGCTCGCCGTCGATGGGCAAAAAGTGTCCAGTTCACTGTTAAAAGGTGCCGATAGCCTGGAACTGGACAACGGTCAGCACCAATTGCTGTTTCGGGTGGTGAAAATTATTTCCGCCTCTGGCGGTGAAAAACGCACTTATTCATCGCCGCTGTTGTTGGCCGCGTTCAATATGCGTAATCAGGACGTCATTACCATCCAGTTGCCCGCACTCGACACGCCAAAGGCGCGAGAGCGTTTCGACCTCGATACCCACTACCAACTCGTGGATAACCACAATAACCCTATCAGCGCACGCCTTGACAGGCTTGAACTGAGCAATGATGAGCTCACTCACCAGTTGGAACCCATTCTGGCACAGTATAATGCCGCCAATAAAAATGCATCCGTGACCGCCTTTACCTCGCCCAAGCAGAACGCTAAAACCTGGCCTGAAAATAACGCAGCCAATGCCCAGGACAGCATTGACCCCTTTCTTATCCTCAAATACTGGTTTCGGCAGGCAGACAAAGACACGCAGGATCGCTTTCTGAAATAGGCAAAGGAAAAGGACAAGTAATAAAATCGCACCGCTGTTTTGATTATTTTAACCGCAGTTGCATCAATGCGTTGGTTGTTAGTCGCATTTTTTTCATCTACATCTTTTCAGGGAAATAGCGTTCTCATAATCTGTGTTTATTATTCTGATGAAAGGACGTAAACATGGAACTCACCACCCGTACTATTCCTGAACATAAGCACATTGCTTTAGTAGCGCACGACCACTGTAAGCAGGCTCTGCTGGATTGGGTGAGTACACACAAGAACACGCTGTCTGAACACCACCTTTACGCGACAGGCACCACGAGGAACCTGATCCAACGTACCACCGCGCTTCCAGTCAAAAGCATGCTGAGCGGCACGATGGGGGGAGACCAGCAAGTCAGGGCCTTGATTTCATAAGGAAAAATGATCTTCTTTTGGGACCCACTGAATGCGGTTCCGCACGATCCTGACGTCAAGGCTCTGCTTCGCTTGGCTACCGTCTGGAATATTTCGGTCGCAACCAACCGTTCCACCGCTGACTTTTTGGTTAACTCAGCCCTTTTTAAACAGCCCGTTGAGATCGCCATTCCTGACTACCAACGCTATCTGAATGAGCGTCTGAAGTAACGCGGCACATCAGCGCTACCCGGTTGCTGGCAGCGCTGTTATTAAGGTTTCCTCTGAAGCGGCACACCGATACGCTGTAATTGCTCAACAAAGACAGACGGCGCGTCACGATCGTAGAGCAACCAGACCCGGTGTTTCGCACGGGTTAGCGCCACATAAAGTAAACGACGTTCTTCCGCATCAGCAAAAGGTTCCGGCTGGGGTAACAAGACCTGCTCCAGCAAACTTTCACGCGGCAAGGCAGGGAAACCTTCTTTGCCATCGTTCAATCCCACAATCACCACATAGTCAACCTGTTGCCCCTTGCTGGCATGGATGGTCATAAACTCAATAAGCAGGTTTGGCCATCTCACACTCGCTTTATCCAGCATGGCTGGCCGCAAATGTTGATAACGCGCCAGCACAAGAATACGCTCATCAGGCGTGACGTAACTGCTGAGCTTATCGAACAACGCTTCCAACTGTGTTTCAGGCAGCAGCATAACCGCTTTTTTATCGCCAGCGCGCAGGCTGTTCAGGGGTTTCTTTAACTGATGCGGATTCTGCTGCACAAAGGTATTGGCAATCTCGCCAATACGATCGTTAAAGCGATAGGTCGTATCCAGCGCACAGCGCTCACCGCGCCCAAATTGATGCTCAAATGCCGTGGTCAGCGTCAGTTCCGCGCCACTGAAGCGGTAAATCGCCTGCCAGTCATCACCAACAGCAAAAAGGCGGGTACGCAGATTTTGCCTGCGCAGCGCGGCCAACAGTTGCGCACGCTGGGGAGAAATATCCTGAAATTCATCGACCAGAATATGCTTCCAGGGGCTGATAAAGCGCCCTTTATCCAGCAAATTTACCGCCTGATGGATCAGGCCGGAGAAGTCCACCGCGCCCTCTTCTTTCAATGCTGCTTTCCACGCCTTGAGCAAAGGGGCCATCAAGTGTAAACCACGCTGCAATCTCGGGCGCTGCTCATCATCCGCCAGCGCCAGCATGTCATTTTGACTCCCACCCTGCATACGCATTAGTCCGAGCCAGCGATCCAAACGACCACTCAGGCGCGCTGCCAGACGCGCATCCAGCCAGAACTCGCCGTCAGGCACATCCCACGCCATCCCCTCGCTCAGCCACTCCCGCCATCCTTTGGCTTGCGCTTTCTTCTCCGCGCACTGCTGCTGCCAGGTTTTAATCAGCAGCTCATGTCGTAGCGCGCCATTGCTTTCCAATCGGCTGATAACTGGCGCTTTACGCGTAGCATGCTGAATAATATGCAGTGCCAGCGCATGGAATGTTTTGGCCTGTACAGCGTCCGTATGCAAGCGGGCCTGAATACGTTCGTTCATCTCCCGCGCGGCTTTGCGGCCAAAGGCAAGTAACAGGATTTGTTCCGGCATCGCTTCGTTTCGGTGCAGCAACCAGGCAGCGCGCGCCACCAGTACGGACGTTTTTCCACTGCCCGCTCCCGCCAGCACCAATACGGAATCTTCACCATTGATGACGGCGCGACACTGCGAAACATTAAGCGGAGTCGTTTCTACGCTGTCAAAAAACGCCTGCTCTGAGGAGAGCGTTTTTTCCATCCAGGCTTGGTTACAGGCGGTTCGACACGACTCCCCCTCAGCGAGCCACTGCTGACAGAGGGTGTAGCTGTCACAACAGTTCACAAACTCCGTCAGCCTTGCCACAGGCAGCGGCAAAGAAGCAAACGTTGCGCGAATGTCTGTCTGTAACTCAGTCAACGCCTGACGTGAAACCCAACCATGGAGGTTCGCCATTTGCTCGATATCGGTAACCTGACGCAGCAACGCATCGGCACACACCGCGCTCATGTCGTCACTCCACTGACGCCACATTTTCATCAGATAGCGGTAGAACTGCTGGGTTTCCTGCCATTCGGTGCCATGCAGTCGCACCACCTGGTTTTCTGGCAGCACAAACTCCAACTCCCCCCATACCAGCCCACTCTTGCATTGAATATCCAACAGCTGGTTAAAGGGAATGACATACTCGTGTTTCTCACCGCTCACCTGAACGCCCGCATTGAGCATCCTCACCCGATTGTAGGGGTGTTGCGCCAGATGTTTGCCTAAAGAGGTTGCTTTCAGTTCCATTTTCGTTACGCCATGAAAAAAAGGCTTTTCGGTAGTTTACCTGCGACACAGACCCCTTCTCCAGTGTTAAAACACGTTAAGATATCCCTGCGCTTGATGTAATATTCTTTCTGATGACATCATACGCGATGTGTGCTGAAGCAATGCCATAAGATGTCTGTATTTTGTAATAATAGATGCCCTATTTACGAGACCTTCGCTACGCCTGACATCATGGAGCAACAATGCGAGCCGTATTGAACATTCTTAATTTTGTGCTGGGTGGATTTTTCACTACGCTGGCATGGTCTATTGCAACGCTAATCAGCATTGTTCTGATTTTCACATTGCCACTGACCCGATCATGCTGGGAAATCACCAAGCTATCGCTGTTCCCTTACTGCAATGAGGCGATTCACATCGATGAGGTAGAACCTGAGCGTAAAAATGCCGTATTGAGCGCGGGTGGGACAGTCCTCAATGTCTTCTGGTTTATTCTTTTCGGATGGTGGCTGTGTATATCGCACATTGCCAGCGGCATTGCGCAATGCCTAACGATTATCGGTATTCCTGTCGGGATCGCCAACTTCAAACTGGCGGTCATCGCGCTGTGGCCTGTAGGTCGTCGCGTGGTTTCCATTGAAGAGGCACAAGCGATACGTGAAAGAAACGCGCGCCGTCGCTATCGCTAACCGTCGGTAAGGAACAGACGTTGTTGACATTCATCTCAGGATTCCGGCGTTACCTATACAATAGCGGTTGGTTGTACAACGAGCGTATTTTTATTGCCTTAGCCGGCGCTGCGTTGCTGCCCTGGTGGATGGGTCAACCTACCACTACCATTTCGTTAACGCTCGGGGTGGTGGCCGCTGCGCTGACCGATCTCGACGATCGGCTAACAGGCAGATTACGCAATTTGTTTATTACGCTACTTTGTTTCTTTATCGCGTCTGTATCCATAGAACTGCTTTTTCCTTACCCGTGGTTATTCGGCATCGGTCTGTCCTTTTCAACGGCAGGTTTTATTCTGCTCGGTGCATTGGGTCAGCGCTACGCCACGATTGCTTTTGGCGCTCTGCTCATTGCCATTTACACCATGCTGGGCGTGTCCCTGTATGACAATTGGTATCAACAGCCGCTTTTGCTGCTCGCGGGTGCGTTGTGGTACAACCTGCTTACATTGTTGGGGCATGTTGTCTTTCCCATTCGTCCTTTGCAGGACAGTCTGGCGCGATGCTTTGAGCAGCTTTCCCACTATCTGGATGCCAAAGCGACACTGTTTGATCCCGATATTGATGATTCGACCGATAACCCATTGATCGATGTGGCACTGGTTAACAGTGATGTGGTGGCAACGCTCAATCAAGCCAAAGCCTCTTTGTTAACCCGGTTACGCGGCGATCGCGGACAGCGCGGCACTCGCCGCACGCTGCACTACTATTTTGCAGCACAAGATATTCACGAACGCGCCAGTTCCTCGCACGTGCAATACGCTCAGTTACGTGAAACCTTTCGCCACAGTGATATTCTTTTTCGTTTTCAACGTTTACTGACAATGCAGGCACGCGCCTGTCGCCAATTGGCGCAATCCATTCTGTTACAGCAAAAATATCAGCACGATGGACGTATCGAACGGGCGTTTGTTTATCTGGATGCCGCACTGCATGCTTTTTTTGCCAAAGATGGTGCAAATCCGGTCCAAGGAAAAGCATTACGCCACCTGCTGAATAATCTGAGCGCCATTGATGCTCAGTTAATGAATATTGAATCAGAGCAATGGCTGGAATCGCAGCAGCAGATGGAAGAAAGTCTGGCTGATGATGGGCTGACCGGTTGGAGTGATATTCGGCTGCGCATCAGTCGTCATCTTACACCTCGTTCAGCCTTGTTTCGCCACGCTATCCGTATGTCTGCCCTGCTCTGCGGGGGTTATGCGCTTATTCAACTGACGCACATGCAGCACGGCTATTGGATTCTGCTCACCAGCCTGTTTGTGTGTCAGCCAAACTACAATGCAACGCGGCGGCGTTTGGCGCTGCGTATCATCGGGACGCTGGCAGGCATCCTGATTGGGATACCGGTACTCTATTTTGTTCCCTCGCTTGAAGGACAACTCACGCTGATTGTTATCAGCGGTGTGCTGTTCTTTGCCTTTCGCAACGTACAATATGCCCATGCCACCCTGTTTATTACCCTATTGGTTTTGCTCTGCTTTAACTTGCTGGGTGAGGGTTTCGAAGTGGCAGGACCACGCATTCTGGATACGCTGATTGGCTGTGCCATTGCCTGGGCTGCCGTCACTTTTATCTGGCCGGACTGGCGTTTTCGCGGTTTACCTGCGGTCATCGATAAAACCATCAATGCCAATTGCCGTTATCTGGATGCCATTCTTGAACAATATCATCAAGGTAAAAGCAACAGTTTGCGTTACCGTATCGCGCGCCGCGATGCGCACAACAGCGATGCGGAGCTGGCCTCTGTTGTCGCGAACATGTCTTCTGAACCCCATGCCATCAGAAATACGCTAGATGATGCGTTTCGCTTTATGTGTCTTAACCATACGCTGCTGAGCTATATTTCTACGCTCGGTGCCCACCGAGAAAAGCTGGTGATGCCGCAGACGCTACAACTGCTGGATGACGCTATTGGCTATATTGATGCAGCACTGCACCATCCTGACATTGACGTAAAAACACAGCGAGAGGGGTTGTTGACACGTCAACAGCAGGTACAGCAACTTGCCCCCGATCCAGACAGCAAGGAGCAACTGGTCTTGCAGCAAATTGGTCTGATCATCGATGTTTTGCCAGAACTGACGCAGTTGAAGGGGGTTATCCGTTGAAAGAAGCTATCCGGTGATAGTACGCACTGTCAAAATGGTGCAGAGAAGACGCTAAGCATAAAAACATATAGCGCGGCATCATTGCCTTTGAAGATACCGCGCAAGTTGACGTTTCAGGTTTTAGGCAACGGCGCTGAATGATGTTTATACCATTCAATCAGCTCGTTTCTTACCCCTTTTGGCAAAGCGGCCTGATGCGTTCTGCAAATCGCGCCCGCCAACGCCAGTAAAATATTCACACTGGCATGTTTACTGACAGCTTTTAACTTCAAGTAGCTCTCCTTTGCGCCGTGTTGTTGCAGCTCGTCAGCATTTCTGATTCCCGCCTTCCATAACATTCGCTCAAGATCGTGATTCAGATTGGGCAAATCCTTTAACCGTGTGCAGTGCTCACGCTCTAATTTATCCTGCTCTGCGCCCTCAAGCGACATTTTGGCCAATTGTAGCAGCTGAGTCGGTTCCTCCCATAAGACCTCCCCCACCAGATAGTAACTCAACGGAACGGGCATGCCCCGTTTGGTATAAACCAGGTGCGGCATATTCAGTGCAAGGAAATGAGGCTCACAGCGCTTGTTCGCACGTAAATAAAGCTCCCCGTTGGAGATAAGGCCAAAGATCGTTTTATTTGCCGCGATGCTATAACCGCCAAATTGAGAACGGGTGGTAATTTCTCCCAATGAGGAGAAAGAAACTTTTGATTGCAAAATCCTTTTTTTGCATAACTGATTCATACAACACCCTTTAGTATTGAAAATCAATCCTCTGTCTGTATATGTGTTCTTAACGTGTTAAAGTAATTAATCACAAGGTTGGTAAGGCTTCAAACACAAAATGTGATCTCCGCCCACTGCCATGCCAATTATGCGAAGCGCTTCAAAAAAAAGCAGGTTGATTCTCATCCATAGCCGATAAACTGTATACACATACAGTAATACTAAGGATGAAACCCATCATGCGTGCGCACTCTATTCGTTCAGAACGTCATCAGCCAGCCTCACTGCACAGCGCTCCGATGCCACGGCACACTGTTGCAGGATACGGCAGCGGTATCATCAGCGAAATCGACTACAGTGTTGAGCACCCAATGACAACGCTTCTGTTACTTCTTCCCCTTTTGCAACAATTAGCCGCGCAATCACGCTGGCTACTATGGCTGGCCCCACAACAAAAAATTAGCCGCCACTGGTTACAGCAATCGGGTTTACCCCTGGATAAAGTTATTCAACCTTATCACCTCAACCCCAATGAAACCGTGGATGCAATGGAAAAAGCACTGTTAACGGGAAATTACAGCGTTGTCTTATGCTGGCTTGAGCACCATTTGACAGAAGAAGAAAGTATGCGTTTGAGGCAAGCTGCCCAAAAAGGAAACGCCTACGGGTTTATCATGAGACCACAGTATATAAACGGAGAAGAAGATGGACTATTTTCTCGCCTAAAAATTCATTCAACGCTGTACCATTAAGTAAATTAAGAGTTTTCTCATCTGAGTATCGTCATCCTGGTTTGTTTTACGCCAAAACCACGGATATGCAGGTGTGATGCGTGTCAACCATTACGGGGCTTTGTTGAATAAATAGAAAGTTTGGGTAATCATCGGATCAGATCACCATAGTTGTTTCAAAATCAGGTCTCCATGGCAAA
>NZ_JBPETA010000121.1:0-10216 GCF_051710365.1 Symbiopectobacterium sp.
GTTACGGATGGTAACGTGGGGAGTACTCATGCTGATTGGTCTGCAAAAAGCAGTAATAAATTCAGAACTTCAGAATACCGTCAAGTCCCGAAAAAAGAAAAATCAGGTGCGGAATGACGGTTATAAAAAGGATATCTAGAAAATGGTGGGTCGTGCAGGATAACTCGGCCGTTGGCCTCGCCCCTTCGGGGTCAACGCTAAAGCGTTGCTGTCTCGCTTCGCTCGGCTCGAACCTGCGACCAATTGATTAAAAGTCAACTGCTCTACCGACTGAGCTAACGACCCATCATGGTGCTACTTCGGCGTTTTCACCTTGCCTTGGCAACGGCGGCATATGTTACTAACTTATCCGCTCAGTGCAACCTATTTTCCTGAAAAACGGTTCAACTGCTTAATCATCAAACGACAAAGCACAAAAATCGCTCATGGCGCACAATTTTTGTGCCTGGAAAGGGGTTAGAGCCCAGTCAGCCGTTTTTGTGCCTGCTTGGCGCTTTCGGTATTAGGATATTGTTTGATGACCTGCTGGTAGACAGCCTTCGCTTTATCCGTCTGCCCCTTTTCCTGCATGATCACCCCAACCTTGAGTAAGGCTTCGGAGCTTTTAGGGGATTTCGGGTAATTCTTGACCACGTTCGCAAAATAGTAAGCGGCGTCGTCTTTCTTACCTTTGTTGTAGTTCAACTGACCCAGCCAATAGTTGGCATTCGGTTGGTAAGTTGAATCAGGATATTTTTTGACAAATGCCTGAAAAGCGGCAATAGCCTGATCGTACTGCTTTTTCTCTAGCACCAATGCTGCCGCAGCGTTGTAGTCGCTGTTGGCATCACCGGTACTGGCCGGTGCAGCCGCCGCGCCCGCATTATTGCTGGCGGGGCTGGAGGTAGACGCCCCCGTATCCGTTGCTGGCGCAGAAGACGCCGACGGCGTTGACGACGAGGAGCCCATGCTATCCATTTGCTGATAGATTTGCTTCTGGCGTTCAACAACCTGATTCAACTGGTACTGATTTTCCTGAATCTGCCCACGCAAACTGTCAATATCGCGCTGCGTATCAGAGAGCTGCTGCTGAAGTTGAGCTAATAGCTGGCTATGAGCGTTAGAAATACGCTCCATTTGGGTGACACGGTCTTCCACCGAGCCAGAGCCGACATTACTGATTGGCGCTTGGGCAGTAGCGGCCCAAGGGACCGCTACGCCAACCAATAACGACAGACCCACGAGATGACGTCTGAAGTTACTGTTCATGCAATGGTCTTAGTATACCAGGACCGCACGACGGTTTTTGGACCATGCAGCTTCGTCATGACCCAGAACCGCAGGTTTCTCTTTACCGTAAGAAACGATAGAGATCTGATCGGAAGAAACACCTTTGCCTTGCAGGTACATCTGAACAGCGTTAGCACGACGTTCACCCAGGGCGATGTTGTATTCCGGCGTACCGCGTTCATCCGCATGACCTTCGATAGTCACTTTGTAGGACGGGTTGCTGCGCAGGAAGGAAGCGTGCGCGTCCAGCATCTGAGCGAAGTCAGAACGGATATCGTACTTGTCCAGATCGAAGTATACGATGTTGTTGCGTTGCAGTTCTTGCATTTGCAGGCGAGCCTGCTCAGAAGAAGACATATTGCCGTTTTCATAACCGCTGCCTGCAGTGCCAACGGTAGACTGGTCATTGCCGTCTTTCTTGTGTGAACTACATGCGGCGATAGCCAGCACCGGCAGAGCCAACATCAGGCTTTTCAGTACTTTATTGAATTGCATCTCTTATGTCCTTTGAAAAAATTATTTATGTTTATAAATACGGCGACCAGGCAGGGAATTTAACCTGTCCATCAGTTGCCGGAAGACGCGCTTTGAAACGTCCGTCAGTAGACACCAGTTGCAGCACTGAGCCCAGCCCTTGTTTAGAGCTGTAAATCACCATCGTGCCGTTCGGTGCGATACTCGGCGTTTCGTCCAGATAGGTGCCCGTAATGACTTGAACGGCCCCCGTCACTAGATCTTGTGTAGCAATATGCTGAGCGCCACCGTTGGAGCTCACCATCACTAGCATTTTGCCATCGTCACTGACTTCTGAGTCCTGATTCTGCGCACCTTCCCAGGTGATACGCTGCGGGGCTCCGCCATTGACGTTAATTTTGTAGACTTGCGGACGTCCAGCCTGATCCGAAGTATATGCCAAAGTTTGGCTGTCGGGGAACCAGGTTGGCTCAGTATTGTTGCTGCGACCATCCGTCACTTGACGAATCTGACCGGAGCCGATGTCCATGACATACAGGTTCAGGCTGCCGCTTTTGGAAAGCGCAAAGGCCAGTTTGCTACCATCCGGGGAAAACGCCGGAGCACCGTTGTGACGCGGGAAGGACGCAACCTGACGGATTGCACCATTGGCCAACGTTTGAATCACCAGCGCAGAACGGCCACTTTCAAAGGTAACGTATGCCACTTTGCTGCCATCCGGCGACCAGGCCGGTGACATCAGCGGTTCCGGAGAACGGTGCACTACAAACTGGTTGTAGCCATCGTAATCAGATACGCGCAGTTCGTAAGGGAACTGACCGCCGTTGGTCTGCACCACATAGGCGATACGGGTACGGAAGGCACCTTTGATACCGGTTAGCTTCTGGAACACTTCATCACTGGCGGTATGTGCGGCATAGCGCAGCCATTGTTTGGTGACCTTGAACTGGTTTTGCGCCAATACGCTGCCTGGGTTACCCGAGGTATCAACCAGTTGATAAGAGATCACGTAGCTACCGTCCGCACCAGGCTGAACCTGACCCACGATGACAGAGTCAATCCCCAGCGCCGTCCAGGCAGCAGGCGTGACTTCCGAGGCAGAACCCGGCTGCTGCGGCATACGGCTGGGATCGATCGGATTGAATTTACCGCTGTTGCGCAGATCCGCACCAACGATACCGCCAATATCTTCCGGCGCTGCGCCGCCGCCAGCCCACTTGAACGGAACCACGGCGATAGGACGTGCCGAGTCAACCCCTTGGGTAATCTCGATACGCACTTCGGCGTGCAGCGCTGTGACCCACAGCATTAAAAAACCTAGTGCAACTTTACATGCCTGCTTCATTTCATCTCCCTTATCCAGAGGTATCGCCTCGGATAAATTAGCAGAATTTTAACAAACCGGTATCACCAAAACACAATACCCGTGGGTGGTGCTATCATCCTTGTCCTAAAGGTGCCATGTGGCACCGTTAGCATCGTACTTCACGCCACGATTATTGCGGTTTGAAATCAATCGGTGCGTTTTTGAAAGCTTCATACACATCCGTGCTTGGCGGCTTCGGTATTCTTGCCTGCTTGGCTGCGGCAATCGCCGCCTGACACAGTGCCGGATCGCCACTTTCCGCTTCAACGGAAACGAGCAGACCGTCCGGTGCCAGTTTGATGCGCAATGTACAGATTTTACCCCGATAAAGCTGCCAGTCATAGAATTTACTCTGGATCGCCGCGCGCACCTGGCCGCCATAACTGTCCAGTGCGGCACCTGAGGCACCGCTCTTTTTCGCCGCGCCGGCACCGGCTGGCGCACCGCCACCTGATTTAGGCGCGTTTTTCGACGACGCCAAACCACCGAGCAGATCGTCAACGGAATCAGACTGTGCAGCGGCTTCTGCGGCGGCTTTTTTATCCGCAGCCGCCTTGGCTTTTGCATCTGCTGCGGCTTTGGCTTTCGCATCAGCAGCCGCTTTCGCTTTGGCATCGGCTTCCGCTTTTGCCTTGGCGTCTGCTTCCGCCTTCGCTTCTGCGGCCTTCGCTTTAGCATCGGCTTCAGCTTTCGCCTTGGCTTCTGCATCCGCCTTGGCTTTCGCATCAGCTACCGCTTTGGCCTTCGCTTCTTCTTCAGCTTTTTTCTTCGCGTCAGCGGCTGCTTTGGCTTGTTGTTCAGCTTCGGCTTTCGCCTTCGCGGCAGCGGCTTCCGCCTGCTGTTGCTGTTCTTTGGCCTTAGCGGCAGCGGCTTCCGCCTGCTTACGCTGCTCGGCCTGCTCTTGCGCCTGCTGCTTGGCGTCCTCTTGCGCTTGAAGACGTTCTTTCTCAAGCTCTTTTAAACGCTGTTGCTCAGCAGCCTGCTTTTGCTGCAACTCTTCAGCTTGCTGTTCAGCCTGCTTTTTACGCAACTGTTCCGCGCGTTTTGCATCACTCTGTTGCTGCTGCTGGCGGTTGTACTGTTCAACGACGGCATTGGGATCAACCATTACCGCATCGATTGCCGAGCCGCCACCGCCGCCGCCACTGGCATCCATAGAGGAGTGGAATGAGCTCCACACCAACAAAGCAATCAGTATGATGTGCAAAACGGCCGAGACAATAATGGCGCGTTTCAACTTATCAGGTTTTTCGGTGGCCTTTAGCACAAGCGGTTCCCAAATACTGTGTTGCCGTAATAAACGATTGCCAGAAAAAACATCACGCTTTGACTGCAACGCATTGATTATATAGGCTGAGTCATCAGACCTACTGATTTGACCCCAGCCTGGCGCAGCAAGTTCAGCGCTTTGATGATCTCATCATAAGGCACGTCTTTCGCGCCCCCGATCAGAAACACCGACTTGGGGTTTTCAGCCATACGCGCCTGGGCTTCCGCCACAATCTGCTCAGCGGGAAGTTGTTCCATCCGCTTTTGTTCAATAACCAGACTGTACTGACCGACGCCAGACACTTCGACAATCACCGGTGGATTATCGTTGCTGGAGACGGTTTTGGAATCTGTCGCATCAGGCAAATCCACTTCCACGCTCTGTGTGATGATGGGGGCCGTTGCCATGAAGATCAGCAACAACACCAGCAGCACGTCCAACAATGGAACGATGTTAATTTCGGATTTTAGATCCCGGCGACCACGTGAACGAGCCATGCTGCCTCCTGATTACTTACTACTTTCAGTGAAGGCCTGACGATGCAGGATAGCGATGAACTCTTCCATGAAGTTGTCGTAGTTCTGCTCCAGTTTATTCACACGCTGATTCAGGCGGTTATAGGCCATTACCGCCGGGATCGCCGCAAACAGACCAATGGCGGTCGCAATCAGTGCTTCGGCAATACCCGGAGCAACCATTTGCAACGTGGCCTGCTTAACCGCTCCCAACGCGATAAAGGCGTGCATGATCCCCCATACCGTACCGAACAGACCGATATACGGGCTGATAGAGCCGACAGTACCCAAAAACGGGATGTGGGTTTCCAGCATTTCCAGTTCGCGGTTCAGGGAAATGCGCATGGCACGAGAAGCGCCCTCTACCACCGCCTCTGGCGCATGGCTGTTAGCCCGATGCAAGCGGGCAAATTCTTTGAAGCCGGAATAGAAGATCTGCTCAGAACCTGCCAACGAATCGCGGCGCGTCTGGCTTTCCTGATACAGTCGGGAGAGTTCAATGCCTGACCAGAATTTATCTTCAAAGGCTTCAGCTTCACGCGTAGCAGTATTCAAAATGCGCGTGCGTTGGATGATGATCGCCCAAGAGGCGATAGAAAAACCAATCAAAACCAGCATGATAAGTTTCACTAAAAGACTGGCTTTCAGGAGCAAATCAAGGATATTCATGTCAGTCACTGCTTAAACTCCGCGACAATAGACTTAGGAAGCGCGATGGGCTTCATGTGATGTGGATCGATACAAGCGATCAATACGTCGGCCTGACTCAACAGATCGCCGTGAGAATTGAGAATACGCTGAGCAAACGTGAGAGAAGCACCGCGTATCACTGTGATTTCACTCTCTACGTTCAATAAATCATCCAGACGCGCCGGAGAAAAATACTCGACCGCCATACGGCGCACAGCGAAAGCCACATGCTCTTCCAGCAAGGCGCACTGATGAAAACCTTGCTGACGTAACATTTCTGTCCGCGCACGTTCATAGAAGGCGATATAACGGGCGTGATACACCACGCCACCGGCGTCTGTGTCTTCATAGTAGACACGTACAGGCCAACGAAACAACGTATTGCTCACTCTACATCCCGGTAATACAACGAAACACCGCTACTATACGCAAGAGAAATGAGGTTTGGAATGGGTTGCTTAGAGGGAAATAAAATAATTATGGGTTGCAAGCAACCCATAACCAAACGGAATAGAAAGTAATACTAGCGAAAGAAGTAAATTAGCCCTGCGAGCAGGATCACAAAGGCAGGAAAAGGCGCAAAAATCACGCGCCACAGCAGGCGTTGCTGGCGAAACCCTACCCCGTATATCACACCGGTACAAACGGCCCATACCAGCAACGGGCCTTGCCACACTTCCAACGCGCTGGTGCGTGCAGCAAAACGTGTCTGGTCCCACATCACACAGCCCGCCATCAGCAACGCCATGAGCAGGGCAAGAACCCGTAACGGGCCCTTGTCCATCAGTTGGTAGAGTTTATCAACCAGACTGCTCATTGCGCGTTATCTTCTGCCGCTTTCGCTTTAGTTGCTTCACTCTGCTCTAACGCCAGAGCGGTAATAATCCCCAGCGAGCAAGCAAGAAGCGTTCCGAGTATCCAGGCAAAATACCACATCATTAAGCTCCTTACTTAGTACAGAGAGTGGGTGTTCTGTTCAATATGCTCTTTGGTAATGCGACCGAACATTTTGTAGTAACACCATGCCGTATAAGAGAGCACGATGGGTACAAAAATAATGGCGACGATCGTCATCACTTTCAGCGTGTACAGGCTTGAGGTGGCATCCCACATGGTCAGGCTCACGTTCGGTTGCGTGATGGAAGGCATCACAAACGGGAACATGGCAACCCCAGCGGTCAGGATAACGCAGGCGATAGTCAGCGAGCTGAACAGGAAAGCCAGGCCGCCCTTGTTCGCACGAGCCGTCGCGATTGTCAGCAGCGGCAGCACCACGCCTAGCAACGGGATAGCCCACAGCACCGGATGCGCAGTGAAGTTAGCTAACCAGGCCCCGGCCTGATGCGCCACTTCTTTGTGCAGCGGGTTAGACTCAGCCGCCTTGTCCAACACGGAGGTGATGGTATAGCCGTCAATACCGTAAATCACCCACACGCCGGCCAACGCAAAGGTCACCATCATTACCAACGCCAACAGTTGAGCCGCACCTTTCGAGCGCACATACAGATCGCCATTGGTACGCATCATCAGGTAGGTAGCACCTTGCGCCAGGATCATGGTCAGGCTGACAACGCCCGCCAACAGGCCAAACGGGTTAAGCAGTTGGAAGAAGTTACCGGTGTAGAACAGGCGCGCATTGGCATCAATATGGAACGGTACGCCCTGCAACAGGTTACCGAACGCCACACCAATCACCACTGGCGGCACAAAGCTACCGATGAAGATGCCCCAGTCCCACATATTGCGCCAGCGCGCGTCTTCCAGTTTGGAGCGGTAGTCAAAACCGATCGGACGGAAGAACAGCGATGCCAGCACTAGGATCATTGCGATATAGAAACCGGAGAATGCTGCGGCATACACCATCGGCCAGGCAGCAAACAGCGCCCCGCCCGCGGTGATCAGCCACACCTGGTTACCGTCCCAGTGCGGAGCGATACTGTTAATCATGATACGGCGTTCTACATCATTACGCCCCATCACGCGCACCAGCACGCCAACCCCCATATCGAAGCCGTCAGTGATAGCGAAACCGATCATCAGCACGCCAATCAACAGCCACCAAATAAAACGTAATACTTCATATTCAAACATAGTGGACTCCTGTTTACCGTGCGTCCTGAGCCAGCGTCAACGGCTGTTCAAAGTGGTAACGCCCTGTTTTCAGGCTGCTTGGGCCGAGGCGCGCGAATTTGAACATCAGATACATTTCGGCGACCAGGAACAGCGTATACAAACCGCAGATCAAGCCCATCGATAGCAGGATGTCACCCGCCGTCAGCGAAGAGTTCGCTACCGCCGTGGGCAGCACTTCACCGATAGCCCACGGTTGGCGACCGTACTCGGCAACAAACCAACCAGCTTCAACCGCAATCCACGGTAACGGAATACCGAACAAGGCAGCACGCAATAGCAGCTTGTTTTTACCGATACGGTTTCTGATAACGCTCCAGAACGACAGGCCGATAATCAGCAGCATCAGCACGCCACAGGCCACCATGATGCGGAACGAAAAGTAGAGCGGCGCAACGCGAGGAATAGAGTCCTTAGTTGCCTGCTGAATTTGTGCTTCAGTCGCATTAGCAACGTCCGCAGTGTAACGTTTGAGCAGCATGCCGTAACCCAGATCCTGTTTGGACTGGTTAAAGGCTTCACGCACAGCCGGATCGGTATTACCCGCGCGCAACTTCTCCAGCAACTCATACGCTTTCATGCCGTTGCGAATACGTACCTGGTGACCATCCATCAGTTCACGCAGCCCCAGTACCACGCCGTCCGTCGAACGCGTGGCAATAAGCCCCAGCATAAACGGAATGCGCACGGCGAACTGGTTCTCCATTCTCTCCTGATTGGGAATGGCGAACAGCGTAAAGCTGGCAGGTGCCGGTTGGGTTTCCCACTCGGCTTCAATCGCGGCCAGTTTGGTTTTTTGTACGTCGCCCATTTCATAACCGGATTCATCACCCAGTACGATAACTGACAGCACAGCTGCGGTGCCGAAGCTGGCAGCAATGGCAAATGAGCGTTTGGCAAAGGCCAAATCACGGCCCTTAAGCAGATAGTAAGCACTGATGCCCAGAATGAACATGGCACCCGTGGTGTAACCGGCAGCGACAGTATGAACGAACTTCACCTGCGCAACCGGGTTCAACACCAGTTGTGAGAAGCTCACCATTTCCATACGCATGGTTTCGAAATTGAATTCAGAAGCGATGGGGTTTTGCATCCAGCCGTTTGCAACCAGAATCCACAGCGCGGAGAAGTTAGACCCCAGCGCCACCAACCAGGTCACGGCCATGTGTTGCACTTTGCCCAAGCGATCCCAGCCAAAGAAGAACAAGCCAACAAACGTTGATTCGAGGAAGAACGCCATCAGGCCTTCGATAGCCAGCGGCGCGCCGAAAATGTCCCCGACATAGTGGGAGAAATAGGACCAGTTAGTACCGAACTGGAACTCCATGGTCAGCCCGGTGGCCACGCCCAGCGCAAAGTTGATACCAAACAACTTGCCCCAGAACTTGGTCATATCCTTGTAGATTTGTTTGCCCGTCAGCACATAGACCGTTTCCATGATCGCCAACAAAAACGCCATCCCCAGCGTTAATGGTACGAAAAGGAAATGGTACATCGCGGTTAAGGCAAACTGTAAACGTGACAGTTCGACTATATCAAACATCTTGACTCCTTGCTCCTCGCAGGAAGGTTTTAGCTTGTAAATGCAAACAAGCCGCTAAACACCCAAAAAGAACACAACAGAAAATTGCTTCAGAACCGGCTTTTATAAACAGCGAGAGTTCACCGTTAAACCAATAACACGCCAAAGAAAACACGTTAAAAATAGCTAAAAACGATACCACAAACAGGGTAGCGGCTATATTACGCCTGTAATCCCCTACAATAAATAGGTTTTTACGTGACACAGATTGTGTTTTTGGTTTCAAATCAACTTTCCCCTTTCGGTGCACCTTTGGTGAAAATTGATGTGGCGCAATTTAAGCGTATTTCCCCACTGATAGCCAGCTTAAGATTTTGATCTGACGCAAATAGCACGCTCAATGTTAATTTCTGGTTTACCAGGGCTTTGTTGAATAAATAGATTTTATGCTGGCAGCCAAGTGAAACGACGGATCCTCGCAACGCAAAATCATGCAGTTAGGCCCCATGAGAAAACTGTACACCTAAGATGACAAGCATTTTCTACCAAAACTGGCATAGAAAAACAGCATGATTACCTATTATTCAACAAAGCCGTTTACCAGGTTTTCGCCATACGATTACTTGTTAAATAAATGTAGAAATAGACTTAACAATAACATCAATTAGCAAACCAATTTTTGACTTGCTCGCGCAGATTTAATTTAACGCACTATCAAGCGTAGATGATTTAATCATAACCACATTGTTTAAATTGTTAATTTAATATTTATAAATTGTTAATTTAATATTTCCATGGTTAATATATTGAGCAGTGAGTTAATAACGGTTCTTAATTATTTTTTGTTTTCATCTTTTATCCGTCATTCCGCACCTACTTTAAGAATAAATTCGACGGTATCGCTCGCCGAGAACATCAACGATGGTCTTGTGAATAGAATTGAGGTTGGATACTTGTGGTGGTCTGTCACCAATACTGAA
>NZ_JBPETA010000122.1:0-10212 GCF_051710365.1 Symbiopectobacterium sp.
AGTTCAGTATTGGTGACAGACCACCACAAGTATCCAACCTCAATTCTGTTCACAAGACCATCGTTGATGTTCTCGGCGAGCGATACCGTCGAATTTATTCTTAAAGTAGGTGCGGAATGACGGATCCTATCCGGCTGCGGGTCACGTATTCAATGTGTTGCTCCGCAATAAAAATAGTATTCATGCTCTATGTTCTCTTCATGCATTCAGGCTGGTTTTAAACACCTTTTTTGCATGCCAGACTATGTAGCAATACACTCATTGAATACGTGACCCGGCTGCGAAACGAGGGCTTAACGCGGGGCGTTGAAAACGGAAATGGCGCGGGCCATATCGGCAATTTGCCGCTCCAATTGATCGGTCGCGCTGTGCGACTGGCTGGCTAATACGGTATTTTGATGGGTCAGCTCATCTATCTTGGTGACCGCGCTATTGATCTGGTTTAGTCCGTGTGATTGCTCCTGCGTGGCCAGGCTGATCTCCTGCATCAAATTGGTGACACGTTGCACCTGTTGCAGGATGTTCCCCATGGACGTATGAGTATGAGAAACCTGATGTTCTCCGGCGCTGATGGTGTTGAGCGTCTCATCAATGATGGCGGCGATGTCACGCGCTGATGCGGCGCTCTTTTGCGCCAACGAACGTACTTCGCCGGCTACCACGGCAAAACTTCGCCCCTGTTCTCCGGCATGTGCCGCTTCCACGGCAGCGTTCAACGCCAGAATATTGGTCTGGAAGGCAAGGTCATCGAGTACGCTAATAATATCGGTAATACGCGCGCTGGACTGTGTGATCGCTGCCATGGTGGCAGACACCTGACCTACGGCCTCCTCGCCGCTGTTGACCGCTCGATTGACATCCTGTGTGAAATGAGACGCTTGCAATGTGGCATCCGCATTGCTTTTAATGGTGGCGGTAAGTTGTTCTACGGACGCCGCGGTCTGTTGCAAATTGTCTTCGGTGTCTTCGCAGCACTGCGACAGCGTATGATTACCCTGCGCGATATCTCGGCAGGCGGTATTCAGCGCTTGCAGGTTGCTGTTGACGTCGTCAACGAATGTACGAAAGTTCAGGCCGGATTGGTTGACTGCACGCATCAGCATGCCGATCTCATCGACGCGGTCCAGTTGTTTCATGGAGTCTGCCTGGCCAGCGGCGGCGCGCATTGCCTGTTGCAAAATGTGCGCGAGTGGTGCTGCTACCTGACGAACCAGTAATTCACAGCCCGCGATGGAGCTGGCGGCAAGCAGCCCCAGCGATAAGGGCAACAGACTGCACAGCAGAAAGCAGATACGAATACGCCAGCGCAAGGGTAAGGTTTTTGTCAGGTTTAACCATCCCCACAGGCCGCGATAGACTAACAGACCTTGAAAAAAGGTTTGGCGTGTCAGTTTACCGCGGTTGACCCGGTCATACAGGGCTTCAGCCTGGGCGATTTCCTCGTGGGTGGCGGCGATCCGTACAGACATGTACCCCGTAAGCCGATCGCCCTTTTTTAACGGTGTTGTGCTCGACTTTACCCAGTAGAATTCGCCATTTTTGCGGCGGTTTTTGACGATGCCCGTCCAGATGTTGCTCTTCTTTAGGGTGTTCCACATATCCGCGAACGCGGATGGCGGCATATCAGGGTGTCGGATAATATTATGAGGCTCCCCCATCAGTTCCTCGGCGTGGTAGCCGCTTACCTGAATAAAGTCTTTGTTGGCGTAGGTAATAAAGCTACCGGGTGTGGTCACAGACATAAGCCGTGTCTCAGCGTCCAATGAATAGCGCTGCGAGAGGATGGGAAGATTTTTGCGCATGACGTAGTCCTTTAAATACAAATTCCGGGTACAGCGTGGTTAACACAAGAAACGCATTACCTAACCTGAATGCCGTAACCCGTGGCCGTGGCACTTTTATGCTTATCAATGTGCCTTAAGCCTGCGATGATTTTGGTGCTAAAGCATTGCAGCTTTTACGCGTAAGTAAACATTTTATCACTAATCTGTAAGTAATATGTGCGCTGAATGGTGCAAAGCGTGACTGAATAGGTTAACGAATGTTAATAATAAAGAAGTGTACACACTTCTGGACAGGTGAAAAAAACTGCTGCCGATCGGATCCCCAATGAGAAAGTGTCTGTTTGCCGCAGGGAGCACAATGCTGCTTGTACTGGTTATCTGGTACACCTCACCCCAGTGGCTGGCCGCTGGGGTGAGAAGCGTATTGCCTGAAGGCGCATCCTTTACCTTGAAATCCCGTCCTGTCTGGCACCAGGGCGTGAATACGGCGGGTGTGCGCATTGCGATGGGCAACTGTGTGCTACTTGATGTCGATAATATCCAGCTCGCGCGCGCACAGCAGCGCTGGCGCGTGGACATTGACCGCTTCACGTTGGACACCGCCTGCCTGCCAGTGTCCTCCGCTGACGCCGCAGACGCCGAGCCGGCGTTACTGGCACAGTGGCAGGCGCGGCTGTTCGCTGCCGACATCAATATCGGCCGTCTGGCGGTTTTGCCATGGGACAGTTATGCCGGGCAGGTACAACTGGTGATTGATCGCCAGCAGCAATCCCTGCGTTACCAAAGTGAACTGTTATCGCTGACGGCAAAAGTGGAAGATACGCATTTTACGTTGGAGAGCGCGGAGTTCTCTGCACCGGATGTCGCTTCTCGTTTGGTGCTACGCGGTGAGGCAGATCTGGCGGAGAGCGTGTCGCAGCCGCCATTGCGTGGCGCGTTGCAAGGGCGCATGGAAAGCGGCAGTATCCCCGATCCGCTGACGTTGGCGCTGAACTGGCAGGGACCTCAAGGGGTTCTGCGTTTGGAGGCGCAACATGACAGCACGCCGTTGGTGTCGCTGCCGTGGAAAATGAGCCCAGACCGTATCGATATCGAAAACGGCGTCTGGCGTTGGCCTTACGCCGCACAACCCTTATCCGGTAATGTCTCAATGACGCTGCACGACTGGCTTGATGGCTGGCAGCAAACGCGCATTGATGCGCGTCTGAATATGCTGACGCAAGGGCATAACGGCAGGGCCAACGCCGTGCTGGTGCTGGGACCCGGTCGAGTGGGGCTGATTGATAGCGCCTTACGCTTTCAGCTTACTGGGCAGGCCAATCTGGCTGACATTTCGTTGAGTGCCACCATTCCCGGCGAGATCCGCGGTTCTGTTATCAATCCAACGCTGGCGCTGCTGCCGGGATCGCTACTGCGTGCCTGGGGGCGACCTTCGGCGCAGACGGTGCTGGAGGAGGCGCGCTGGCCGTTGGCCGGTGTGCGCTTGAATGCCAACGGTGTGAATGGTCGGTTACAGGCAATCGTCCGCGCTCAGGATCGCTACTGGGGACGTATAGCGCTGCACCTGGATGGGCAGGCGCAAGATTTCTGGCCGGACAAGGGCCGCTGGCAGTGGCGTTATTGGGGCGAAGGGCGGTTGCCGCCGCTCGGGAGCCAGTGGGATGTCGCCGGGCATGGACGTTGGGAAGATTCGCTTATCACGGTTGAGCAACTCTCCAGCGGGTTGGATCAGTTGCGCGATGGCCGCGTGCTGGCGCACCAACCGCGTTTAACCCTGACAGCGCCATTGCAGTGGCAACGTAAAGTCGGGGAGGAACATTTCGCCGGTGCATTGCGCCTGACCTCGCAGCGGGTTGACTTGGGGGAAGGCGGATACCTTCCCCCTTCACAGTTGCTGTTTAGCGTCGAAGGACGTAGCCCATCCCATTTTCAATGGCAGGGCGATCTCAATGCGGAAGCGATTGGACCGGTAGCGCTGCGTGGCCGCTGGGATGGTGAACGTCTGCGCGGTATGGGATGGTGGGCGGCGCAGCCGTTAACCGTGTTTCAACCACTGCTATCGCCGAAACTGAACATCAACGTCCGTTCGGGGGAATTTTATGCGCAGGTGGCTTTTTCAGCCGCTCGTCAGCAGGGCTTCAGTGCAGGTGGGCACTGGGTGGTTAAAAATGGCAGCGCCTGGCTGCCGGATGGGGAAGTGCGCGGCGTCAATTTTGTTTTACCGTATCGTTTTGCGCAGCACCGCTGGGAATTTGGTGTCAAGCACCCCGTCACGCTGCATATCGACAAACTGGTCAGCGTCTTCACCATGCAGGATATCCATCTGGCATTGCAGGGCGCTTATCCCTTCAGTGAGCGCAATCCTCTGATTTTGTCGCAGGCGGAGATGGGCGTGCTCGGGGGCAGAGTCAGTCTCTCTGCGCTGCGTTGGCCGCTGCGCGATCCGGTGTTGTTCACCGTCGAAGGCGTTGATTTGAGTGAACTGGTGACCGCGCTCAAGATAAAGCAGTTTGCTCTTTCAGGAAAAATGAGTGGTGTACTGCCGCTCGATTTCACCGACCCGAACCAGATGATCACGCGTGGACAGCTGCGTAGCGACAAATCACTTACGCTGCGTCTTGACCAACAGCTGGCCGATGAGCTGGCGCAACGTAACATGGCGCAAGGTGCCGTGGTGAACTGGCTACGTTATCTGGAAATCAGCCGTGCCTATGCTTCTGTGGACATGACGCCGCAAGGTGAAATGGCGCTGCTGGCGCATATTGAAGGCAAGAACTCGACGCGTAGCAGGCAAAAACCGGTCATACTTAACTACCGCCACTGGCAGGATCTGAGCCAGCTTTGGCAAAGCCTGCGCTTTGGCGGCACCGTGCAGGACACACTAGAGCAACGAGCCAATGAACGAGAATAAATTCAGGAAATTAGGCAGTGCGCGCACGCGACGTCGTTCTGTCTGCGCACCTTACGTGGCTGCAAGCCTGCTGACGGTGCTGCTGGCAGGCTGTGTGCCGCGCATTGAGGTGGCTGCACCTACCACACCGATCACCATCAACATGAACGTCCGGGTTGAGCACGATATCACTATTCGTGCTGATAAGGATGCCACGCGATTGCTGGAATCCGGTAATAACGCGGCGGCGGAGGCAGTGAGTGAAAGCGAAAGCCGGGTGGAAACCACAACCCGAGAACAGACGCGTGCGCAAACGGTAGTCACGCCTGCTGCGGCGGCGGCTCAGGGGCGCTGAAAGCAAAAAAAGCGCGTCGAAAGACGCGCAGTGGCTAACCAAACACACAATATTGAGACAGGGTAGTAATGATGAATCTGGGGCCTGATGCCGCATGCGCCATCAGGTAACGGCAAACTAGGATTACGCTGCCGCCAGTGAAGAGAGCTGTGCTTTTGCCGTTTCGGTCGCTTTCTGAGCAACATCCGGGCCGTAGCCTTCTGCAAACACAAATTCCACGTTGGTAATGCCGATAAAGCCTAGGAACAGACGCAGGTACGGTTCCAGCAGATCAGACGGAGTACCTTTGTGGATGCCGCCACGGCTGGTCAGTACGATTGCGCGTTTGCCTTTCACCAGACCTTCCGGACCTTGTTCGGTGTAGCGGAATGTCACACCGGCACGGGCAACCAGGTCAAAGTAGTTCTTCAATTGGGTCGGGATATTGAAGTTGTACATCGGTGCGGCCAGTACCACCACGTCATGCGCCTGCAATTCGGCAATCAGGGTATCAGACAGTGCCAGTGCTTCTTGTTGACGCGGTGTCAGCGGCGCATCGGAAGGACGCAGTGCGCCCACCAGTTCACCATCCAGCACCGGAATCGGGTTGGCTGCAAGGTCACGCACGGTCAGAGTATCGTTCGGGTGCGCGGCTTGCCATTCGGCGACGAAGTGATCCGCCAGTTGGTTTGACTGGGAATACCCTGCCAGAATGCTGGATTTAAGAACTAGTACTTTGCTCATTGTGTCATTCCTTTTCTCGTTTGGATGGGGTACGTCTTGTCATTGCCCCCGGATGACTAGCATCTTATGCAGTGTACCAACAGGTTGAAAGTGCAATATTTCGAGGGCATTGTTCGATTTTATTGAACAAGAGAAAAAGGGCACGGTGATAACAGCCGCGCCGGCATGTGATAACATGCCCGCCGAATGATAAAACGCAGGCGCAGAGGCAGCCTGCGTAGCGCTTGCGCGATATACGTTTGAGGAACAGGATTGTGACATCACCCCTTACAGCATTGTCATCTCAGTTGGATGAGCTCATGTTGCGCGACAGGTTGCGCCTGCAACGCCGTTTACAGAGGGCGGCGAAAGTGCGTAACCCACAGGCGCAAGCCGCTATTGCGCAGGAACTCGGTGTAGAGATCGCTGCGGCGCAAACGCGCGTTGTGCAGCGCCGGGCCAGTTGTCCGGCCATCAACTACCCGCCCGCGCTGCCGGTAAGTCAGAAGCGTGACGAGATTTTGCGCGCGGTGCGCGATAACCAGGTGGTGATCGTTGCCGGTGAAACCGGTTCAGGCAAAACCACCCAGTTGCCGAAGGTCTGCCTGGAACTGGGGTGCGGTGTCAGAGGCATGATTGGTCATACCCAGCCGCGTCGTCTGGCTGCGCGTGCCGTGGCCGATCGCATCGCGGCCGAATTGGATACGCCGCTGGGCGGCTGTGTCGGTTATAAAGTGCGTTTTAACGATCAGGTGGGGGAAACTTCACTGGTGAAGCTGATGACCGACGGTATCTTGCTGGCGGAGATTCAGCAAGATCGGTTATTGATGCAGTATGACACCATCATTATCGATGAGGCACATGAACGTAGCCTGAATATCGATTTCATATTGGGCTACTTGCGCCAGCTGTTGCCAAAACGCCCCGACCTCAAGGTTATCATCACGTCGGCAACCATTGATCCTGAGCGCTTTTCGCGCCATTTCGGCAATGCCCCGATCGTGGAAGTGTCAGGGCGTACCTACCCGGTGGAAGTACGCTATCGTCCGGTGGTTGAAGAGGCGGATGACAGCGATCGCGATCAGCTACAGGCGATTTTCGATGCCGTCGATGAGCTGAGCCGCGAAGGGCCGGGGGATATTCTGGTGTTTATGAGAGGCGAGCGGGAGATTCGTGATACCGCCGATGCGCTCAACAAGTTGGACTTTCCACACACTGAGGTGGTGCCGCTTTATGCGCGCTTATCCAATCAGGAACAAAACCGTGTTTTCCAATCCCACGCCGGGCGGCGTATTGTGCTGGCCACTAACGTGGCGGAAACCTCACTCACGGTGCCGGGTATTCGTTATGTGATTGACCCCGGCACGGCGCGTATCAGTCGCTACAGCTACCGCACCAAGGTTCAGCGCTTGCCGATCGAAGCCATTTCGCAGGCGTCTGCCAATCAGCGTAAAGGGCGCTGTGGCCGCGTGGCCGCCGGGGTTTGTATTCGGCTCTATTCGGAACCCGATTTCTTGTCGCGTCCTGAATTTACCGACCCGGAAATCTTGCGCACCAATCTGGCTTCGGTCATTTTGCAGATGACATCTCTCGGGTTGGGTGATATCGCCGCGTTTCCGTTTGTTGAAGCGCCGGATAACCGCAACATTCAGGACGGTGTGCGTCTGCTGGAAGAGTTGGGCGCGATCACTACCGCTGAGAACGGTCACTACCGCTTGACGACGTCAGGACGGCAGTTGGCCCAGTTGCCTATCGATCCGCGCCTGGCACGCATGGTGCTGGAGGCCAGTAAAACCCGCTGCGTGCGTGAAGTGATGGTGATAACCGCCGCGCTGTCGATTCAGGATCCGCGAGAACGCCCACTGGACAAAAAGCAGGCGTCCGATGAGAAACACCGGCGCTTTGTCGATAAATCCTCCGATTTCCTCACGCTGGTCAACCTGTGGAACTACCTGCGTGAGCAGCAGCAGGCTCTCTCATCCAGCCAGTTCCGTAAACAGTGCCGCAGTGACTACTTGAGCTACCTGCGCGTGCGCGAGTGGCAGGATATTTACACCCAACTGCGTCAGGTTGTGAAGACCCTGGGCATCCCGGTTAACAGCGAACCGGCTGACTATCTCAGCGTTCACTGCGCTCTGTTGACCGGCATGCTTTCTCATATCGGTCAGAAAGATGTAGAAAAGCAGGAGTTTACCGGCGCGCGCAATGCACGCTTCGCGCTGTTCCCCGGTTCTGCGCTGTTTAAAAAGCCGCCTAAATGGGTAATGGTAGCGGAATTGGTGGAAACCAGTCGCTTGTGGGGACGCATGGCGGCCCGCCTGGAACCGGAATGGATTGAACCGGTTGCACAGCACCTGATTAAGCGGAGCTACAGCGAACAGCACTGGGAAAAAGCGCAGGGCGTGGTGATGGCGCAGGAAAAAGTCACGCTGTATGGCTTGCCGATTGTGGCGGCGCGAAAGGTTAACTACAGCCAGATTGATCCGGTGCTGGCGCGTGAACTGTTTATCCGCCATGCGCTGGTGGAAGGGGATTGGCAAACGCGGCACGCCTTCTTTCGCACGAATCTCAAACTGCTGGCGGAAGTGGAAGATCTTGAGCACAAATCACGCCGTCGCGACATTCTGGTCGATGACGACACGTTGTTTGCGTTTTACGATCAGCGCATCCCGCACGAGGTTATCTCAGCCCGTCACTTTGATAACTGGTGGAAAGCTGCCAGCCGCGCAGACGCAGACCTGCTCAACTTCGAAAAGAGCATGTTAATCAAAGATGGCGCGGAGAAGGTCAGTGCATTGGACTATCCCAATTTCTGGCATCAGGGGGCGATTAAACTGCGTATATCCTACCAGTTTGAGCCCGGTGCCGATGCGGATGGGGTCACGGTGCATATTCCGCTGCCGATTCTCAATCAGGTGCGTGAGGAGGGGTTTGAATGGCAAATTCCCGGTCTGCGTGAAGACCTGATCATTGCTTTGATCAAGTCCTTGCCCAAACCGTTACGACGCAATTTTGTGCCGGCACCTAACTATGCACAAGCCTTTCTCGGGCGTGCCACGCCGTTGGAGCGGGGGCTGCTGGAATCGCTGGAGCGTGAACTACGCTTGATGACCGGTGTGACCGTGCCGCGTGAAGAGTGGCAATGGGAACAGGTGTCCGATCATCTGAAAATGACGTTTCGCGTGATAGATGAGAAAAATCATACGTTACGCGAAGGCAAAGACCTAGCGGCGCTGAAAACCCAGCTTAAAGAGAAAGTGCAGCAGACCTTATCTGCCGTTGCAGATGATGGGCTGGAACAGCAGGGACTGCATATTTGGAGCTTTGGCACCCTGCCGGAACGCTATGAGCAGAAGCGCGGCGGTTACTCGGTGAAGGCTTACCCGGCCCTGGTGGATGAGAAAGAGAGCGTCGCAATCCGGGTATTTGATACGCCGGAACAGCAGCAGAACGCGATGCGCCACGGCCTGCGTCGCCTGCTCTTGCTCAATATCCCGTCCCCCATCAAATATCTGCATGAAAAGCTGCCGAATAAAGCCAAGCTGGGGCTCTATTTCAACCCCTATGGCAAAGTGCTTGATCTGATCGATGATTGCATCGCCTGCGGCGTTGATAAACTGGTGGCACAATCAGGGGGCGTGGTATGGGAGGAAGCCGCGTTCCAGCAGTTGCATGAAAAGGTGCGCGCGGATCTGAACGAAACCGTGGTTGATATCGCCAGGCAGGTGGAGCAGATCCTGACCACTGTTTTCGCTATCAATAAACGTCTTAAGGGCCGGGTCGATATGGCGCTGGCGTTGGCGTTAAGCGATATCAAAGCACAACTGAGTGGCTTGGTTTATCGCGGCTTTGTCACCGATGTCGGCTGGCAGCGACTGCCCGATGTGTTGCGCTATTTGCAGGCGATTGAGCGTCGGCTGGAAAAATTGGCACAGGATGTTCACCGCGACAGGGCGCAAATGTTGAAGGTGGAGCAGGTGCAGCAAGCCTGGCAGCAGTGGTGGCATAAGGTGCCTGAAGCGCAGCGCGATGATGACAGTGTGAAAAATATTCGCTGGATGATTGAAGAGCTACGCGTCAGCTATTTTGCCCAGCAACTGGGCACACCCTATCCCATTTCGGATAAACGGGTGCTGCAAGCCATGGAGCAGATTGTGCTGTAAGCGTCAGCGGCGTATTACCAAGCAAAAATGCGGGTGGAGCGGAAACGGTACGCCTGCTTTTTTTATGTCCGCTGCTTTAGCAAAGAGGGGCGTTGTGTGAGTGATACGCAGTGGTAAGCACGACGGGGTAGTGGGAGAAGGATAGGCGTCGGTAGGTGATAAAACGACGGAGGATTACGATTTTATGCTGGCATCATGTGTATTAGTCGCGACTTGATCTGACACTGGACCTTGCAAGGTTGAGAGTTACCGGTTTTGATATGGGTGTCCAATCCTTATACAAAACACGAGGTAACTCTCATGATTCATACTAACAAT
>NZ_JBPETA010000123.1:0-10192 GCF_051710365.1 Symbiopectobacterium sp.
GGTTACGGATGGTAACGTGGGGAGTACTCATGCTGATTGGTCTGCAAAAAGCAGTAATAAATTCAGAACTTCAGAATACCGTCAAGTCCCGAAAAAAGAAAAATCAGGTGCGGAATGACGGATGAACCGCCGCCACACTGTTTTCTGCCGCCTGTTCCTGGCTCATGTCACGCGTATCGATCCCCATGGCTTTGGCGATAGCAGCAAATTTCTCCGGTGCCGCAGGCCAGGTATATTCCATAAAGGGTTTGTAAATGGCCGCGATACCTTCCGCGTGCACCACATCTAACAAACCGCCCATCGGGTGCTGCAACGCGTGCGGCAACGTGGTGCCCGCGCAGTCAATTGCCATGCCCGCCAATGAGCTGGCCAGCGTGACGTTCTCCCAGGCGGCCACGTTGGTGACATCTTCATAGACCAGTGGCAGGTTCTGCGCGATCAACTCAATCGCACACAGGGACAGCATTTCGCTGAACGGCGTGGCATTCTTGGAAATGTAGGATTCCAGCGCATGGAACAGCACATCGGCTCCCGGTCCGGCGATCACGCGTTTTGGCAGGATCAGCATCAATTCAGGATCGATAATGGCCGCCTTCGGGTAGATGAGCGGATTCACCAGGCCTTTCTTGTCATTGGTTTCCGGGTTGGTGAACACCGCGGTGCGGTTAGCCTTACTGCCGGTGCCTGCCGTCGTTGGGATGAGGATGATCGGCAACGCGCTGGTACCGACTTTACGACCAAACACGTAATCCCAGATGCTACCTTCATTAACCGCAGAAAAGGCGATCCCTTTCGCCATGTCCATCGTGCTGCCGCCGCCAAGACCGATCACCAGATCGCACCCTTCATCGATCGCGACCTGCGCCCCTTCAGCCACCAGCGTGGACAACGGGTTCTGCATAAAGCGATCGTAAACCGCAAATGCGACGCCCGCTTCCGTCAGCGATTGTTGCACCGCCTGCAACTGCACGGTGGGTTTGGAGCTGTCTGACGCCACCAGCAGCGCCTTTTTACCGTAAGGACGGGCAATGTCGCCCACTTGCTTATGTCGCCCTAATCCAAAATGAAATTTGACGGGATTACTGTAATCAAAAGCTGGCATCTCTCACCTCTTTTGTTCTCATATGCGAACACTGTTCGTATTAATGCTCCAGATAATAGAGGAGGAAAAATGAGCGCCAGCCTTTTGATAAAAAAAATGGACTGCCATCACATTTATTGTGACGACAATCCGTTAGACGTGAGAAATATTATATTGCGTTAGCTGAGGAAAAACGTGCTGATCAGCAGATAAGCATTGAGAGAAACCACAACAAAAACAATTGCATTACCGGTGTTCTGTACCCAACGACCATTGACCATGCATCCCATCAACGCCCGATTTCCGGTAAAGGCCAGCAAAGGCACCAGCGCCAACGCAATACCGAAGCTGAGCAGCACTTGACTCAGCACCAACACGCGAGTGGGTTCCATGCCGGACATAATCATAATAAATGAAGGCAGCATGGTGACCGTGCGCCGCACCCATAGTGGAATATGAAAACGGATAAACCCTTGCATCACCACTTGGCCAGCCAGCGTCCCCACGACGGTCGAAGAGAGCCCCGCAGCCACCAGGCTTAAGCCGAAAATAGTCGCCGCTGCCTTCCCTAACAGTGGATCGAGGGTGAGGTAGGCACGTTCCAGATCGGCGATATCCTGATTGCCGCTAAAATGGAACGCCGCCGCCGCGGTAGCCATCATTGCCAGATTGACGAATCCGGCAATGGTCATCGCCACTGCCACGTCGATTTTGGTCGCAGCATAGCGTTCGGCACGGGTGTGGTCTTCGCCCTGCTGGGTCAATGAAGAGTGCAGATAAATCACATGGGGCATAATGGTGGCCCCCAACACTCCAGCGGCCAGTAGCACTGCGTCCGAGGTGGGCAACTGCGGCACCGCCATGCCACGCACCAGCGAGGCCATTTCAGGACGCGAGAAGATCAGTTCGACAATATACGCGGCAGCGACAAACAGCAGCAGCCCGCCGATAATCATCTCCAGCGGCTTTTGACCACGCTGTTGCAGTGCCAAAATCAGGAAGGTCGCAATACCGGTAAGGATCGCGCCCTCAAGCAGAGAAACCCCTAACAGCAACTTAAAGCCAATGGCAGCACCGATAAACTCGGCCAAATCGGTTGCCATGGCGATGATCTCCGCCTGCACCCAATAGGCCCACACCGCTGGGCGAGGGAAACGATCGCGAATGTGCTCTGCCAGATTTTTTCCGGTGGCAATCCCCAGCTTGGCAGAAAGCAACTGGATCAGCATCGCCATCAGATTGGCCCATACCACCACCCACAGCAATTGATAGCCGTAGGCTGCCCCCGATTGAATATTGGTGGCGAAGTTACCCGGATCGATATAGCCAATCGCCGCTATAAATGCTGGCCCCATCAGGGAAAACTTAAGCTTCCTTGACGTGCGGCTGGCAGTCTCTATCACTCGGCTTCCCGGCATACAATGATCCTTTATTACCTCAATGCTTCACTCTGCCATGAATGATAATGATTATCAAGTGCATTTAAAGTAGTAAAACGGATTGCTGCAATAGCTAAAACCAACACATTAAGCAGGGACATAATGTTAGCCTGATAGGTTCAGGGCTACCTCTGCGCTATCACGGCACCCAACACGTGCTCATTGCTAGAAATGTGATCCGCGCCATATTGTTAACAAAATATAAACAAAAAAACCCAAGGTAAAGTCACTTGGGGTTTTTATTGATTTCAATTTGTTACGCGTGCCTTCAGGGCACGCGCGGGTCGCTCAGGGAAATCAGCCCTTCGCTTTGGAAACGGCAACCATGGCGGGACGCAGCAAACGGCCGTTCAGGGTGTAACCTTTTTGCATCACCATCATTACGGAATTGGGCGCATGGTCAGCCGATTCCAACATGGTCATGGCTTGGTGAACTTCCGGGTTAAACGGCACGTTCACGTCACCCACCACCTCGATACCAAACTTGCGCACAGCATCCAACAACGATTTCAGCGTCAGTTCCACACCCTCAATCAACGAGGCAAGGGACTCATTGCTGCGATCGGCGGCATCCAGTGAACGTTCGAGGTTATCAATCACCGGCAGCATTTCACCCGCAAATTTTTCCAGCGCAAATTTGTGCGCTTTTTCCACATCCATTTCAGCGCGACGGCGGATATTGTCCGTTTCGGCACGCGCGCGCAGCACGGTATCGCGCTCACGCTGCTGTAGTTCGTTCAGTTGCGCTTCCAATTCGGCAATACGTTCATCACGCGGATCGGCGACGTTTGTCGTTGCAGGTTCCACTTCCGCATGTTGCCCCTGTGCCGCTTCCATTTGATCTACGACTTGCTCGTCAGGCGACTTCTGTTCTTTACTACTCATGAAATTCTCCGCGGTTTTAGCATTCATCTCGCTTGTTCGCTTATTATGGGGATGAAAACCGGGGATTCAAGAGAAGTAGTCACATATACCGACAGATTTCGTGATACCGGGCGGCTCAGGGTAAGGAAAAGCATAACGATGACGAAACAGTTCAATTGCATTGGCATTGTGGGCCACCCGCGCCACCCCACGGCACTGGCGACGCATGAGATGTTGTATCACTGGCTGCACAGCAAGGGCTACCAAGTCATGCTGGAGCAGCATATTGCCCACGAGCTAAACCTGCCCGATGCGTTGACCGGCAGCCTAGCGGAAATCGGCATGCAAGCCGATTTGGCCGTGGTGGTAGGCGGCGATGGCAATATGCTAGGTGCCGCTCGCGTGCTCTCTCGCTATGACATTGATGTGATTGGCGTCAACCGGGGAAATCTCGGCTTCCTGACCGATCTCGATCCCGATCAGGCACAGCAACAGCTTACCGAGGTGCTGGAAGGACGCTACCTGAGCGAACGGCGCTTTATGCTGGAAGCGCACGTTTGCCGTCTCAATCAGCCTGACAGCACCAGCACGGCGATCAATGAAGTGGTACTGCACCCCGGAAAAGTCGCCCATATGATTGAATTTGAAGTCTATATTGACGATCGTTTCGCCTTCTCTCAACGCTCGGACGGCCTGATTATCTCAACGCCTACCGGTTCCACCGCTTACTCGCTTTCCGGTGGCGGCCCCATCCTGGCACCGACACTGGATGCCATCGCGCTGGTGCCGATGTTTCCCCATACGCTTTCAGCGCGCCCACTGGTGATAAACAGCAGCAGCACCATCCGCCTGAAGTTTTCTCATATCACACACGATCTGGAGTTGAGCTGTGACAGCCAGATAACCCTGCCGGTACAGGAAGGGGAAGAGGTACTGATTACTCGCAGCCAATACTCGCTAAATTTGATACACCAAGAAAATTACATATATTTCAATACGCTAAGCACAAAGCTGGGGTGGTCGAAAAAATTATTTTAAAATTTCGCGCTGGCCACTTTACTGGTTAAAAAACGGCATTATACTGTATGCAATTACAGTCTGTTGTTACATACAGGAAGGTGATTCATGCTGGCGCAACTCACTATCAGTCATTTCGCTATCGTGCGTGAGTTAGAAATTGATTTTCAATCAGGTATGAGCGTTATCACCGGCGAAACCGGCGCGGGCAAATCTATCGCGATTGACGCATTGGGCCTGTGCCTGGGCAACCGCTCTGACGCCAGCATGGTGCGTCTAGGCGCACAGCGTGCCGATATCTGTGCCCGTTTCGCCCTCAGCGATACCTCTGCGGCAAAAGCATGGCTGGAGCAAAACCAACTGGATGACAGCAACGAGTGCCTGCTACGCCGGGTGATCAGTGCAGACGGGCGTTCACGCGGGTTTATCAATGGCACCGCCGTGCCATTATCGCAGTTGCGTGAGCTCGGCCAGCACCTGATCCAACTGCACGGACAGCACGCTCACCAGTTGTTGCTCAAACCTGAACACCAACGTCATCTGCTGGATGCCTATGCCGACGAACCGCAACTACTTGCTGCCATGCAACAAATCTGGCAGCAGTGGCACCAAAGCTGTCGCGATCTGGCACAGTTGCAACAAGCGAATATCGAACGTGAGGCACGCCGCGAACTGTTGCAATACCAGCTCAAGGAGCTGAAAGAGTTTGCCCCACTGCCCGGCGAATACGAACAAATTGACGTCGAATACAAACGGCTGGCTAATAGTGGTCAACTGCTGTCACTCAGCCAGCAGACATTGCAGTTGCTCAGCGAAAACGACGATCAGAACATCATGAGCATGCTCCACAGCGCAAAGCACCAACTCGGCGAACTCGTTACTATGGATGAAAAACTGGGCAGCGTGCTGAATATGCTGGAAGAAGCCAGCATTCAGATCAGCGAAGCCAGCGATGAGTTGCGCCACTACAGCGAACAAACGGATCTCGATCCGACCCGACTCTATGAGCTGGAGCAGCGCTTATCACGCCAAATGGCGCTGGCGCGCAAACATCACGTCGCTCCGGAAAACCTGCCGGCCTTCTACCAGCAACTGCTGGATGAACAGCAGCAGTTGGCAGAACAAGAGAGCAACCACGCCACGCTCAGCCTGGCCGTTAGTGAGTATCACCAACAGGCGCTGCACGCTGCGGAACAGTTACATGCCCGCCGTCAACACCATGCACATGAATTGTCTCAGTTGATTACGGCACAGATGCATGAACTCGCCATGCCGCACGGCCATTTCTCCATTGAAGCAGAGTTTTCGCCGGAGCGCCTGACAGCCTATGGTGCAGACAGCATCGCGTTTCTGGTCACGACCAATCCCGGTCAACCGCATCAGGCTCTGGCGAAGATCGCCTCCGGCGGTGAACTCTCCCGCATCGCACTGATCATTCAGGTAATCACTGCGCGTAAAATGGATACCCCAGCGCTGATTTTCGACGAAGTGGATGTAGGCATCAGTGGCCCGACCGCCGCAATTGTCGGCAAAATGCTGCGTCAACTCGGCACATCCACGCAGGTGATGTGTGTGACCCACCTACCGCAAGTTGCTGGCTGCGGTCATCAACACTTCTTTGTTAGCAAACATACCGATGGTGCTGCTACTGAAACGCTGATGCAACCGCTGGACAAACGCGCACGGTTGCAAGAACTGGCCCGTTTGTTGGGTGGCAGCGCAGTCACCAAAAACACATTGGCGAACGCCAAAGAGTTACTGGCTGCGTAAAAACAGCAGCAGGCATCGCGAGCCATGGTTAATTGAGTGCGTTTTACCGTTAGCGTTCAGACAGAAATAATCAACTTTTTTGCATTCCGGTGGTCATACAAGCGCTTTGCCGGTTTTCAAGACAGGCAAGGTCTATTATCATCGGCAACCTATGCCCTTAAGGAATGTATTTACTATGCGCTGTAAAACGCTGACCGTCATCGCCGCGATGGTTGTTATGCTGACCGCCGGTTGTTCTACGCTGGAAAGACTGGTTTATCGTCCAGATATCAACCAAGGGAACTATCTGGCACCGGCTGATGTGGCAAAAATCCACACCGGTATGACCAAGCAACAGGTTGCCTATACATTGGGTACGCCGATGATGCAAGACCCCTTTGGCAGTGACACCTGGTTCTACGTTTTCCGCCAGCAACCCGGGCATGGGGCAGTAAAACAGCAAACGCTGACACTGACACTGACCTTCAGTCAGGATGGCATTTTGACCAACGTGAAAAATCAACCAACGCTGAATTGATAGTGGAGCGGTGATCAGAGCACGCATAATAAGGCACAGACTGTGCCTTATTTTTTGGAACGCTCCGCGCGCTGACGGCGCAATTCTTTAGGATCGGCAATCAACGGGCGGTAGATCTCTACACGATCGCCCTCAGTTACTGCGTCCGCCAAACGGGCTGGTCGGCTAAAGATCCCGACTTTGTTAACCTGTAGATCGATATCGGTACGCAATGTCAGCAACCCGGAAGCAACAATAGCCTGCTCCACCGTTGCGCCCTCTTCCACCGTCACGGACCGCAGATACTGACGTTCTGGCAGCGCATAAACCACATCGACACGGATTTCAGGCACGGTATACCTCTTTGGCGCGCAAGGTGAAGGCCTGCACCATATTACTTGCCAATTCTTTAAACACCTTGCCAAAGGCCAGTTCGATCAACGCATTGGTGAATTCAAAATCAAGATGCAGTTCCACCTTGCAAGCATCAGCACTTAAAGGAATAAAGCGCCAATCGCCACTCAGTTGACGGAACGGACCATCAACCAACTGCATACTGATGCATTGGCTCTCGGTGAGCGTATTGCGCGTGGTAAAGGTTTTGCTGATCCCGGCCTTAGAGACATCGACAGCGGCCGTCATTTCTTCAGCGTTGGCAGCAATAACGCGGCTCCCGGTACAGCCAGGCAGAAACTGGGGATAGGAGGCGACATCATTCACCAAATGGTACATTTGTTGCGCGCTGTAGGGCACCAGTGCAGAGCGACTAATCTTGGGCATGGCTTTTTCCGTATTACTTCAAACGCGCGGAATAATAGCACCGATGGCCCGGATGGTAAAAATTCTGAGGCGACGATCGCATCCCTTCCTCAACGTGCGTTCGCTGATGCGGCAGTGATGTCTTTCCCTTTAACATCCGGTATAATGACGACACTATGACAAAGAAAAAAGCTTATAAACCCGGCTCCGCCGCCATTGCGCAAAACAAGCGTGCTCGCCACGAATACTTCATTGAAGAAGAGTTCGAAGCGGGATTGGCGTTGCAAGGATGGGAAGTAAAATCACTACGCGCAGGTAAGGCCAACATCAGCGACAGCTATGTACTGTTGCACAGTGGTGAGGCTTTTCTGTTTGGTGCTACCTTTCAGCCACTATTGGCCTCGTCAAGCCACGTGGTTTGTGACCCTACACGCACCCGAAAACTGTTGCTTAACAAGCGCGAGCTGGATTCACTTTATGGACGGGTTAATCGTGAAGGTTACACCGTGGTTGCGCTTTCGCTGTATTGGAAGAACGCCTGGTCAAAAGTGAAGATTGGTGTTGCCAAAGGTAAGAAAGAGCACGATAAGCGTTCGGATATCAAAGAGCGCGAGTGGCAAACGGACAAGGCGCGCATCATGAAAAACGCCAACCGCTAACAGTGGATTAGGGCGTCACGGTTCTGTTATACTACTGAAGTACTTGGGGCTGATTCTGGATTCGACGGGATTGTGTAGCCTTAGGAGCATGCCGAGGGGCGGTTTGCCTCGTAAAAAGCCGCAAAAAAATAGTCGCAAACGACGAAAACTACGCTTTAGCAGCTTAATAACCTGCTCTGAGCCCTCTCTCCCTAGCCTCCGCTCTTAGGACGGGGATCAAGAGAGGTCAAACCCAAAAGAGATCGCGTGGATGCCCTGCCTGGGGTTGAAGTGTTAAATCCAATCAGGCTAGTTTGTTAGTGGCGTGTCTGTTCGCAGCTAACCGGCGAATGTAAAGACTAGACTAAGCATGTAGTGCCGACGGTGTAGTAATTTCGGACGCGGGTTCAACTCCCGCCAGCTCCACCAATTAAATCAAGGGGTTATGTGAAGGCATGATCCCTTTTTTATGTCCAATGTCCACTTTGCGTCCATCCAAAAAAAAACCACCGCTGAATGCAACAAGCTGTTCTATGATAAACCCTTTCATTTGAATAGGACTTTTCTCATGGCATTTAACAAAATGCAAGGAATGTAAAAAAGAGGTTTCTAGTTCGGCAAAAGTGTGTCCCCACTGCGGAGTCAAAAACCCCTCAACTACAGCAGTACAAGCCATTGGTAGCTTTTTTGTTTTAGTTATTCTGGTGTGGGGAGGAATGAAAATATTCGGTGGCAGCGATGACAAACCCACATCTAAAACAGAGGCACCTAAAGTATGTACCGCAAGTGACGGCCAGTGCATATTTGATCAAAACTGGATTGCAGCGGCCTCCGTCTGCCGACCTATTATAGAAAAGGCGTCAAAGTATGACCATGAGTGGACTGATGGGATATTAACCCCCATGTTTTCATATTTCCGCCTGAATGAATCAAAGAAACAGATGACATTCATTGGTGACAAAGTGAGATTTACTAATGGGTTCAACGCTAAAATAACTATGACCTATGAATGCACCTACGATCTGAGCAACAAAAAAATTGTTGGCTTTGACATAAACGAAGGCAAACTATAATTTTCAGTCGTTAAATTTCAGTCCAGCCTCCTAACTTATTGCCCCGCTTGACTTTTATCTTGTCATTTAGCGGGGTTAAAAACCAGCCGCTTAGATCCACCCCGACAAAATACACACAAAATCTTTATTTATCTGATAGATAAAACTCTCTCTCGATCCATAAGCGATCCTCAAACTGAAAAAACTTGAAATTTCTTTCAATCATTTCAGTTTGTGATTTTTACCACAAGCCCAGCAACGGCGCGGGCTGGCGTATCGGTTTGTAGAAAAATAAAACTGAAAAATTTTCCTGATCCGAAAACCGCAGGCGGGTGCGGTGTAGCGCCGATTTTGTCATGTGGACGTTTATTTTGTGTGTGCACTGGCTGCACCTGCGGGACGTGGTGAGGCGATCAGATTCATGGGTAAGGCGATGGGCGATTGATAACGCTAGCGCCGTGTGGGGGGATTGGCGGCGCTATATGGCAGGCACAAAAAGCCCGCGCTTGGCGGGCTGGTTTCTGGCGGGATCGTTACCCGATAACCGGGCTGTACTTAATCTGTAGTGCGCTGGATTTGGTGCCGGTTGCTGCAATAGCATTGGCATTGACCGGTGCGCCGGTGTTGGCATGGGTATGCGTGGCGGTCTGCTCTGCCAGTTCCTGCACCACGTCCAGCGTATCGATCATTAACTGCATCACGTTGATTTGCTGATTACCTACCCACACCACCGGCGCGATAAGTTCCTGGCGCTGTGCGGCAATACTGCGGCGGATATTGCCGATTTTCTCTATCAGGTCTTGCCCTACGTCCCATGTCGCCGATTTGCCAACGCTGGCCACATAGCACGCTTGCGTGGCCAGACTGTGATCCCCCTGGGCAATCTGCACCACGGCACCAGCCAGTAACGTGGCGGTGCCCAATACCGTGGTTTTGTCCGTGGACTGTATCGTGGTTTCCCTGGCCACAACGGTGCGTTTTTCTTCATCGGCGGTGATATCACGGCGCATGGACGATTCTTTGATGCTTTGGTCGGTCTGCCGTTCCCAATCCCCGGCCACCGTCACGCGCTGCGA
>NZ_JBPETA010000124.1:0-10158 GCF_051710365.1 Symbiopectobacterium sp.
GTTACGGATGGTAACGTGGGGAGTACTCATGCTGATTGGTCTGCAAAAAGCAGTAATAAATTCAGAACTTCAGAATACCGTCAAGTCCCGAAAAAAGAAAAATCAGGTGCGGAATGACGGGTTCACCAGTACCGCAGGTTTTTTCAGGTTTACTACAACGTCTAAAATCGCCGGATCGTCGACGGTAAGTGCCAGAATGCCGCCGATATCCTCCTGGTTGAGCAGATCGGTCAGCGCCTGCGTGCCCTTGTCGGACAGCGGATGGGTCACCAAATCCAGACCCAGCACTTTGGCGCGCTCTTTCAGCCCTTGCAGCACATACCAACTGAATTGATAACGGTGGTAATCCAGCATCGCTACCTGAGAGACGGCCAGCACGATACGGGAGCCCCCCATTTCCACGGCGGGGCTGTAGCGCACCGCTCAGCGCACGAGACACCGTGCTTAACGACGTACCACAGCGCGCGGCGATATCTTCCAGCCGTACACGGCGCGCACCGCCATCAAGTTTTTCTGTGCCACCCGAGTCTTTTTCGTGATTGTTTTTCATAATCTTACACAGTCGTCAAGGATTAAGATGCACACTTACTCTACTGTGAAGCCATGAAGCCTGTCAGCGTCTTTCACATTGATTTGTTAGTCTTCAGCGTGAATATGGAGAAAAATCGCTATGATCGAGACGGAAAGGTTGATCCTGCGCCAATGGCGCGATGAAGATTACCCCATTTTTGCACAATTGAATGCCGACCCGACGGTGATGCGCTATTTCCCTGAGCTGATGTCGCGCGAAGAAAGCGATGCACAGGCCGGGCGTATCAGCAGACATATTGCCAACAAGGGCTGGGGCTTCTGGGCCGTGGAATTGAAATCAAGCGGCGAATTTATCGGGTCACGTATTCAATGAGTGTATTGCTACATAGTCTGGCATGCAAAAAAGGTGTTTAAAACCAGCCTGAATGCATGAAGAGAACATAGAGCATGAATACTATTTTTATTGCGGAGCAACACATTGAATACGTGACCAATTTATCGGCTTTATTGGTTTGCATAAGCAGCAGGAAGAGAGCGGAATTCCTCATGCGCCGCTTATCGAAGCGGGCTGGTGCATACAAGCGCGGCACTGGGGAAACGGCTACGCCACGGAAGGGGCAAAACGCGTGATCAGTTATGCCTTTGAGCAACTTGAGGCACCAGAGGTCTACGCCTATACCCCGCTGCAACATATGGCTTCACAGCGTGTGATGATAAAGGCAGGCATGACCAACACCGGTGAAGATTTTAATTATCCCAAAATACCGGCGGGTCATGCGCTGGAGCGGTTCTGTTTATACAAGATTGCGCGCTAGCAGCATCACACCTCACACCTCAATATCCGCCCGATCGCCCTTCTCTTGCAGCCAGTTGCGGCGATCTTCCGAGCGTTTCTTCGCCAGCAGCATATCCATCACCGCCAGCGTTTCGTTCACATCGTCTTCGCTGATGGTGAGCTGCACCAGGCGGCGCGTATTAGGATCAAGCGTGGTTTCGCGCAGCTGTAGCGGGTTCATCTCGCCCAACCCTTTAAAGCGTTGAACGTTAGGCTTGCCCTTCTTGCGCTTAAGCTGCTCCAACACGCCGGCTTTTTCTTCTTCATCCAGCGCGTAGTACACCTCTTTGCCCAGATCGATACGGTAGAGCGGCGGCATGGCGACATACACATGGCCGCCCACCACCAACGGGCGGAAATGGCGCACAAACAGCGCACACAGCAGCGTGGCGATGTGCAAACCGTCCGAGTCGGCATCCGCCAGAATACAGATCTTGCCATAGCGCAACTGGCTGAGATCGTCGCTGTCGGGATCCATACCGATTGCGACAGAAATATCATGCACTTCCTGCGAGGCCAGCACTTCATCGGAAGAGACTTCCCAGGTATTGAGGATCTTACCTTTGAGCGGCATGATGGCCTGAAACTCACGCTCACGCGCCTGCTTGGCGGAGCCGCCCGCAGAATCCCCTTCCACCAGGAACAGTTCGGTTTTATTCAAATCCTGTGAGGTGCAGTCCGCCAGTTTCCCCGGTAACGCCGGGCCGCTGGTCAATTTCTTGCGCACCACTTTTTTGGCCGCGCGCATGCGACGCTGGGCGCTGGAAATTGCCAATTCGGCCAGAATTTCAGCCGATTGCACGTTCTGGTTCAGCCACAGGCTAAACGCATCCTTCACCACGCCAGACACAAACGCGGCGCACTGACGCGAAGAAAGACGCTCTTTGGTCTGCCCAGCAAACTGCGGATCCTGCATCTTCACCGACAGCACATAGGCACAGCGTTCCCAGATATCTTCGGCACTGAGTTTCACGCCGCGCGGTAGAATATTGCGGAATTCGCAAAACTCACGCATGGCATCCAGCAAGCCCTGACGCAGGCCGTTAACGTGCGTCCCGCCTTGTATCGTTGGGATCAGGTTGACGTAACTTTCCGTCAACAGTTCGCCCCCTTCCGGCAGCCACAGCAGCGCCCAGTCCACCGCTTCGGTATCGCCCGCGATAGCGCCGATAAACGGTTTTTCCGGCAGCGTCGGCAAACCGTTAACCGCTTCGCACAGGTAGTCGTTCAGACCATCCTGATAGCACCAACGCTGTTCGGTATTGTTGACCTTGTCTTTAAACGTGATTTCCACGCCGGGGCACAGCACCGCTTTGGCTTTCAATAAATGCGTCAGGCGCGAGACAGAAAAACGCGGGCTGTCAAAAAAACTGGCATCCGGCCAGAAATGTACACGGGTACCGGTGTTGCGTCGCCCGCAGGTGCCGCTCACCGTTAGCGCTTGCACCTTCTCGCCGTTTTCGAAGGCAATGTCGTAAACCTGCCCGTCGCGTCGCACGGTCACTTCCACGCGTGAAGATAACGCGTTCACCACCGAGATGCCCACGCCGTGCAAACCACCGGAGAACTGGTAGTTTTTGTTGGAGAATTTCCCGCCCGCGTGCAGGCGACACAGAATCAGCTCAACGGCGGGCACCCCTTCTTCAGGGTGGATATCCACGGGCATGCCACGGCCATCGTCAATCACTTCAAGTGACTGATCTTCATGCAGGATAACGTCAACACGGCGCGCATGGCCCGCCAGCGCTTCATCGACGCTGTTATCAATCACTTCCTGCCCCAAATGGTTGGGGCGTGTGGTATCGGTGTACATCCCCGGACGGCGGCGCACCGGTTCTAAGCCGCTGAGCACCTCAATGGCATCAGCGTTATAACTTGATTGACTCATATTCGCGTTAGTCGTTGTTTAAATGTGTAAAACGGAATGGCGCTGAGAGGGTGCACAGCCCGCGGACCACGCGTTGTCGCTGTCCGTGTCAGTAAGGGCAGTGCAGTACAGAACGGGTCAATCGTCGCTCAATCCAAGGAAACGCACAATGGGGTCAAAATACTGTTCAAACCCAACAAAACTGTGGTTCCCACCCGATTCCACCGTCTGGCGACACGCCGTGTAATACGCCACAGCCTGCCGATAATCCAGCACTTCATCCCCTGTCTGGAGCAAACACCACAGTAAATCCGGCGCCTCGAGTGATTCAATCTGCATCACTTTCAGGTCGTAAATATGCCGAGACTCTAGCACATATTCTTCACCTGTATAGGGGTTACGATATTCGCCGAGATGTTCCAGCAACAGTTCGAAGGGTTTTACCGCCGGATTGACGACCACGGCGGGCAAGGTAAAACATTGCGACAACCAGGTGGCATAATAGCCGCCCAGCGATGACCCCACCAGGCCGAGGGGATGCCCCGCTCGCTCCATCACCAACGACTCCAACAGGTTGGCCGCCTCCGCCGGATAGGGCGGCAGTTGCGGCACCAGCATCTCTATCTGGGGATAGTGCTGCGCCAGCCATGCGGCCAGCGCCGTCGCTTTGGCCGATTTAGGCGTACTGTTGAAACCGTGGAGGTAGAGTAGCGTAGGCATTAATAGCCGTCCGAATCCATATCAGGCAAAAACTCGCTACCGTTCAGGCGGTAAACGCGCGTCTCCAGCGAACCATCCGATAACAGATCCAAATAACGCCAGCCGGGCCCGACATCGTCAATGGTAAAGTTAGTGCAGTGCGGTTTGAACTGTACACAGGTGGAAGGCGTCGCCATCAGCCTGCGCCCGTTCCAGTCAAGATCCAGCTCCTGATGAATATGCCCGCACAGCACATTTTTCACCTGCGGATAACGCGCCAGCACCGCATCCAGATGGTGCGCATTACGCAGGCTGTGCTGATCGAGCCAAGTACAGCCTGAAGCCAGCGGATGGTGATGTAACAGCAACAGCGTATGACGCTCTGGAAAACGCAGCAGGCTGCGCTCCAGCCACTCGAGTTGATATTCACTCAATTCGCCGTGGGGTACGCCAAACACCTGACTGTCTAATAAAATAATCTGCCAGGCATCGCCCAACAGCACGTGCTTGGAAGGCGCAATGCCAGCCTGTGCCAGCACATCCACCATCGCAGGCTGGAAATCATGGTTTCCCGGCAGCCATACGCAAGGTGCGGATAACTGCGCAATGCCGCGCGTGAAGTGGTGATAGGCCTCCTGCGAATGATCCTGAGCAAGATCTCCCGTTGCCACAATAAGGTCAACATCCTGCCCCTGCGCCTGAATGGCAGACAGCACGGCATGGTAACTACGGTATGTGTTCACGCCGAGCAGTGTCTCGTGCTCGCCGGCAAACAAGTGGGTATCGGTTATTTGTAAAATCCTGATTCTGGCCCCACTCGCCACAGGAACTTTCAGCAGACTTTCCAAAAAATAGTATCCTTGGTTACTGAAATCTGTCTAACAGACTGGAATCGGCATTTCGCGATGCCGATGTAAAACCATGCGCCAGGCAGTACCTTAGCCAATCAGCAAGAAACTGATTAATTTGATGCTTTTCATCACGTTGATGCAATTTTTTATTCGGATAATCATAACGTGCTTTAAAACGGTAGATCTGCTGACTGGCACACACTTCCGCAACCAGCGCGTCGTGGTAGAGTCGCACGCTCAACGTTGGCAGGCTCCAATAGCTGACGGCGGGCGCAATCTGCTGGATTTCAACCAATGAGGTATAACGCGTGGATTCCACTATCGTTAAGCGATAGCTTGCACTATTTACATGATAAACCGCACTTTCTCCGACTTCATCCTTTCGCGGCAATAAACGGCGTAATTGTGCGAAATTCATTTCGCACAGCCGCATCATGGCCGGAAAATCCGGGGTGTAGCGTTTCATCCGTTTACTCCGTCCACGCCTGTCTCAATTGCAATATGGTGCAACGCCAACCATTGCAGCGCAATGACAGACGCCGCGTTATCAATAATTCCACTTTCCACCCAGGCATAGCTCTGTTCGCGGCTGACGACATGCACCCGAATGTCTTCATTCTCTTCGGCCAGACCGTGAATACCCTGTGCGGCACGGGCATCGACTTCTCCCACCATCACCGCCAGACGCTCACTGGTGCCACCCGGGCTCGCCAGATAGCTGATAATCGGTTTACAGCGTCCGACGTTGAGACCGGCCTCTTCCTGCGCTTCACGTCGCGCCACCGCTTCCAGAGATTCACCTGGCTCAATCATGCCTGCCACCAGTTCAAACAGCCACGGGGTCGGACTGGTGTCATAAGCGGCAATGCGGATCTGTTCAATCAACACCACTTCGTCCCGTACCGGATCGTAGGGCAGCAGCACAACCGCATGACCACGCTCCAGAATTTCCCGGCTGACTTCACCGCTCATCTCACCGTTAAACAACCGATGACGAAAACGATAGCGCTCGAGCGAAAAAAAACCATCGTACAGCGACTCTCGTGCAATAATTTCTACATCGTCTTTATGGAAAGTCGCCGGATGGAACGCAGAAACAGCCATACCTCAACTCCTTGCGAGCAACAGCAGGTACGGGGATGTGTCTCATTTATCAAGATGGACATCATACTTGCGATGCTTTGTGATAAATTGGATTAATAGAACACCTATTTGACCAAACGTTAGGGTATGAGAGCAAATTAAACCCCCTAATGGGGTCGGTCAGGGGGAAGATGGCACGTTCAGCCAACTTATCCTATTGGCACATTCTGATAGAATCTGCCGGATTCGTTTTTTGACAGCGCTATCTCCGCTACATCGTTGCCTTAGCTGCACAACAAGGAATGCACATGAAGAAATTGCTCCCTCTTCTTATTGGTCTGAGCCTGAGCGGCTTTAGCGCCGTGGGTCACGCGGAAAATCTGTTACAGGTCTATCAACAAGCTAAAACCACCAACCCGGATTTGCGCAGCTCGGCTGCTACCCGTGATGCCGCTTTCGAGAAAATCAATGAGGCTCGCAGCCCCCTGTTGCCACAACTCGGGCTCGGTGCCGACTACGGTTACACCAAAGGTTTTCGCGATAGCAATGGCGTGAACAGCAACGTTACCAGCGGTTCCTTGCAGTTGACCCAGACCCTGTTTGATATGTCGAAATGGCGCGCCCTGACGCTGCAAGAAAAGCAGGCGGGCATTCAAGATGTGACCTACCAGACCGCACAGCAGTCATTGATCCTGGATACGGCCACGGCTTATTTCAACGTGCTGCGCGCCATTGACGCGCTCTCCTACGTTAACGCCCAGAAACAGGCCATTTACCGCCAGCTCGATCAAACCACTCAGCGCTTTAATGTCGGTTTGGTCGCTATCACCGACGTACAAAACGCCCGCGCGCAATATGACAGCGTATTGGCCAGCGAAGTCTCCGCTCGCAACACGCTGGATAACGCGCTGGAAAATCTGCGTCAGGTCAGCGGCAACTTCTATCCGCAACTGGCAGGGCTGAACATCACCCGATTCTCCACCGAGAAACCGGGGGCAATCGCCACCTTACTGAAAGACGCGGAAAACCATAACCTGAGCCTGTTGTCCGCTCGCCTGAGCCAGGATCTGGCGCGTGAGCAGATTCGTTCAGCGGAAACCGGTCATATGCCAACGTTGGATCTGACGGCTTCCTCCGGCGTCAGCAACACGCGTAACACCGGTTCCAATAATACCTCAAGGGATCTTGATGCAGGCCAAAACAAAATCGGCCTGTCATTAACCGTGCCGCTCTACAGCGGTGGTGCCACCAGCTCACGCGTAAAACAGGCACAACACAGCTTTGTCAGCGCCAGCGAACTGCTGGAAAGCGCGCATCGCTCCGTGGTGCAGACTGTGCGCTCCTCGTTTAACAATATTTCTGCCTCTATCAGCAGCATCAACGCTTACAAACAGGCCGAAGTGTCAGCGCAAAGCTCCCTGGACGCGATGGAAGCGGGCTATCAGGTGGGTACTCGTACTATCGTCGACGTGTTGGATGCCACCACCACGTTATATAACGCCAAGCAGCAGCTTTCTAACGCGCGTTACGACTACCTGATCAACCAGTTGAACATCAAGTCAGCGTTGGGCACCTTGAATGAAAACAACTTGCAGGCGCTGAACGGCGCGTTAGGTCAGGACGTTTCCACGTCACCGGTCTTTACTGACAACAGCGCGCCGGAGCCGAGAGCACCGCGCGGCTAATGACGTCGTCCCCGTCAGGCAGTGCAGTTAAGTACCTTAAGGAGATACCCAGCGTATCTCCTTTTTATTTGGCGCTGATTTATTCCAAGCCGTCCAAGCGCGCAATTAAATGTATAGCAACGTAAAGAGCAGGCGTTCTGACAGGCGTAATGCTTTAAATTCAGCCAGCCATCCCCTATGCTAATGCACACTTGGCATACCTTTGGCATTGACGCCTTACCCTCTGGGATAACCACATGAAACGTACAGAAAACATACAGAAGGACGCTTTCCGAAAAGGGTGGCGCACTTATCGTCTGGCACCGGTTGCGCTTGCGATCAGCGCCGCGTTTATTCTGGCCGGTTGCGAACAGACTGACGAAACCGTGTCGATGTATCAAAATGCGGATGACTGCTCGGCGGCGAACCCGTCCATGAGCGCGCAGTGCACCACGGCGTACAACAACGCTCTGAAAGAAGCCGAAAAAACCGCACCGAAATACGCCAGCAAAGAAGACTGCGTCGCAGAATTTGGCGAAGCGCAATGTACGCCAGTACCTGCTCAGGCTGGCACCGCCGCTCAGCCAACGCAAACCAGCAGTTCCTGGATGCCGCTGATGGCCGGTTACATGATGGGCCGCATGATGAGCGGTGGCGCAGGCTTTGCCCAGCAGCCGCTGTTCTCTCCCCGCTCTCCGGCAAGCCCGGCCAACGGCCAGTTCGTTGACGCCAGTGGTAAAAGCTACGGCGCTGCCACCTCCGGTCGCACCGTTACTGTCCCCAAAACAGCACTAGCTCCTAAACCAGCGACCACTAACACCATCACCCGTGGTGGTTTTGGCGAAAGCGTCGCCAAGCAGACCAGTATGCAACGTAGCAGCGCCAGCACCGGTTCCAGCTCATCTTCTCGCAGTATGGGTGGCTAAGGGACATAAGCATGAAGCGCGTTGATATTGCCGAACGCCCAGATTGGCGTGAAAAGGCTACAGAGTTTGGTTTCAACTTTCACACCATGTACGGCGAGCCCTACTGGTGTGAAAATGCTTACTACCAGTTCACGTTGGCGCAGATTGAAGAGCTGGAAGCGGCAACCGCAGAACTGCACCAGATGTGTCTGCAAGTGGTCGAGAAGGTGGTCAGCAGCGATGCATTACTGACCAAATTCTGCATACCCAAGCACACCTGGGAATTTGTCAGAAGCTCATGGCGCAGCCAGCAGCCCTCGCTCTACTCGCGCCTCGATCTGGCCTATGACGGAAAAGGCCCGGCCAAGCTGCTGGAAAACAATGCCGATACGCCGACATCGCTGTATGAAGCGGCCTTTTTTCAATGGTTATGGCTGGAAGATCAGAAAGAAGCCGGTAAGCTGCCGCAAAATGCCGATCAGTACAACAGCATTCAGGAAGCACTGATCGCCCGCTTTGAAGAGCTGCGCCTTAATCACGGCTTCGGCCTGCTGCATATGGCCTGCTGTCAGGATACCGAAGAAGATCGCGGTACGGTGCAGTACCTTCAGGATTGCGCGCTGGAAGCGGGCGTGCCCACGGAATTCCTCTACATGGAAGAGATTGGGCTGGGTGAAAAAGGCCAGTTCACCGATATGCAAAATCAGGTGATCGGCAACCTGTTCAAGCTCTACCCGTGGGAATTTATGCTGCGCGAAATATTTTCCACCAAGCTGGAAGATGCGGGCGTGCGCTGGCTGGAACCGGCCTGGAAAAGCATCATCTCCAACAAGGCGTTGCTGCCGATGCTATGGGAAATGTTCCCCAACCATCCCAACTTGCTGCCCGCCTATTTTGCCGATGACGACCACCCGCCACTCGACAGCTACGTGGTAAAACCGCTGTTCTCACGTGAAGGTGCCAATATTCAGATCGTGAAAAATGGGCAGCAGATCGCCGCTGTAGATGGCCCTTACGGCGAAGAAGGCAAGATCGTTCAGCAGTATCACCCACTGCCAACCTTTGGTGACAGCCATACGGTGATCGGCAGTTGGTTAGTCAACGATCAGCCGTGCGGTATTGGCCTGCGCGAAGATCGCGAACTGATCACTCAGGATCTGTCACGCTTTTACCCGCATATCATTCTGGACTGATTCTTACTGCCAAGAAAAGCCGCTTTATTCCCTTCGTCATCCTCGGCGAAAGCCGGGGATCTCTGTGAGAAGAAACGCGTTTCACCTGCCAGAGATTCCCGCCTGCGCGGGAATGACGGAAGTGGGCGGAAAGTGGCGGTTTTAGATAAGTTTGTCAGCAGCCTCAATCACCGGAAACGGTAATTATTTAGTGGCATAATGCTAATATCATGATGTAATTGAATTAATTACTGAAAAAATTAAAGAACACGCTCTCTTCGCCGATATTCAATAGCGTTATTTACCTCATGGAAAAAGGACTTTTATGAAAAAGCGACTTCTGTCTGCGCTGCTGCTTTGCGCCGTCAGCACTTTGTTTACCGCCCATGCCGCCAGCAGCGCTTCTCTGCCTCCCGATGTAAAGCCGTCATTCCGCACCTGATTTTTCTTTTTTCGGGACTTGACGGTATTCTGAAGTTCTGAATTTATTACTGCTTTTTGCAGACCAATCAGCATGAGTACTCCCCACGTTACCATCCGTAACCTTGATC
>NZ_JBPETA010000125.1:0-10068 GCF_051710365.1 Symbiopectobacterium sp.
TTCAGTATTGGTGACAGACCACCACAAGTATCCAACCTCAATTCTGTTCACAAGACCATCGTTGATGTTCTCGGCGAGCGATACCGTCGAATTTATTCTTAAAGTAGGTGCGGAATGACGGATTCAAGGGATGGTACGCATGTTTGTGCCGCTGGTCATCGGTACCGTCACCGCGGTGGTAACGGGCCTGCTGGTAGGTAAACTGTGCGGCTACAGCCTGTATCACACCTTCTTCTTTATCATTGTGCCCATTATTGGCGGCGGTATCGGCGAAGGCATTTTACCGTTGTCCTTGGCTTATTCCGCACTGCTAGGTCAGGCGCCGGATGCCTATGTGGCGCAACTTGCCCCTGCGGCAGTGGTGGGCAATATTTTCGCCATTTTCTGCGCGGGTATCCTGTCACGCCTCGGCATGCGTCGTAAGGATCTGAACGGCGAAGGGCGTCTGGTGCGCAGTGACGAAGAGCAGAACCTGTTCACGGTAAACGACACACCAAAACCGGTGGATTTCCATCTGATGGGTGGCGGCCTGCTGATGATTTGCGCCTTCTTTATCGTCGGTGGCCTGTTTGAGAAGCTGGTACACATTCCTGGCCCGGTACTGATGATCCTGATTGCCGTGTTCTGTAAATACAGCCGCGTTATTTCCGCTAGCATGGAAACCGGCGCGCACAGCGTCTATAAATTCGTCTCCAGCTCACTGGTCTGGCCGTTGATGATTGGCTTGGGGATGCTCTATATTCCGCTGGAAGCGTGGTCGCCGTGTTCTCCGTTGGCTACGTTATCGTATGTGGTTCTGTCGTGCTTTCTATGGCGCTGGTCAGCTTCGTGATTGCACCACGTCTGAACATGTATCCGATTGAAGCCTCAATCGTCACCACCTGCCACAGCGGCCTGGGTGGCACCGGAGACGTCGCCATTCTCTCGGCGTTCAACCGTATGTCGCTAATGCTGTTTGCACAAATCGCAACGCGCATCGGTGGTGCCTCTACCGTGATCGGGGCGACGCTGCTGATGGGCGGGTTGCTGTAATGAAGCCCAGCGCTAAGGCTGCTGACAAAAACTGTCACTGCACCTGATTAACATGGCGGTCTACTACCAAGGAGACTGCCATGCTATCCGCTGATATTTCAATTCTCTATGTCAGTAACGTAATAAAAAGCGCCGACGTCTACACTGGGCTGTTTGGCATCATCCCCGTAGAAAAAAGCCCCACCTTCGCGTTGTTTGTGTTTGAAAATGGCTTCAAGCTCGGCCTATGGTCGTGCTACACCGTAGAACCAGGCGTCAACCAGATTGCCAGCATACCGTCGGGTGAGATTGTGTTTACGGTACAGGATAAACCAGAGGTTGATACGCTTTATCAAGCTTGGGGAACCCAGCATCAGGTCACCGTGATCCAAAAACCAGCCCAGCTCGACTTTGGTTATTCCTTTGCCGTGCTCGATCCTGATGGGCATCGGCTCAGAATCTGTTTTCTTAAAGAGGAAGCATAATCGTTGAACGCAAGCTGAGGGTCACGTATTCAATGTGTTGCTCCGCAATAAAAATAGTATTCATGCTCTATGTTCTCTTCATGCATTCAGGCTGGTTTTAAACACCTTTTTTGCATGCCAGACTATGTAGCAATACACTCATTGAATACGTGACCACAACATCGCACTATCGCCTGTACGATAGCGCGATGAGAGAAACAGCATACTATTCACAATACTGGCGCAGCGCGTCTTGCTTCTCGGGCAGCAGGCGGTAGAGATAGACGGGGCGGCCGGTAGACCCGTAGAGAATATTGGTGGCGAGAATATTGGTATCAGCGAGATATATCAGATACTTACGACAAGAAACACGAGAGATGCCAATCGCGTTTGCCAGCATTTCCGTGGAAAATTCAGCCCCTTGGTTGCCTTCAATCCATTCACAGACGGTGCGTAGCGTCAGGCTGGTCAGCCCTTTCGGCAGTTTTTTACGCTCGCCGGCCACACCGCCGCTGGTGCGACGAATCAGGCTATCAATATCCGACTGAGCAACAAATTCTCGATGTTTCAGCAGGTTCGCTTCTTCTCTGTAGGCGGTCAGCGCCTGTTCAAAGCGAGAGAACTGGAACGGTTTGATCAGATAATCAACCACGCCATAATGCAGTGCTTTCTTAATGGTATACACATCACTGGCGGAGGAGATGATAATCACGTCCGTTTGTTCGCTGAACTCACGAATGGTCGGCAGCAGATCCAACCCGTTATCCTGCTGCATATAGATATCGAGCAGCACCAGATCGATCTCAGAGTCTGGCTGCATCAGTAAATTTCGCGCCTGCTGTAAGGTTGGCACCGTTGCATAACAGTTGAAACCGGGCACCTGGCTCAGATAGGAACGGTTAAGTTCTGCAACCATGGCATCGTCATCAACAATCAGTACATTTATCATGGTTAAACAGCCTTGGCTTGATAAGGGATATTCACGAAAAACTGGGTATACACCTCAGGTTCCGACTCAAAATCGATACTGCCGCCCACTTTTTCCAGGCTCTGTTTGGTCAGGTAAAGACCGATTCCGCGCCCGGATCCCTTGGTGGAGAATCCTTGTTCATAAATACGATGCTGATTTTCCAGCGTAATACCGGGGCCATCATCGCCCACGATGCAGTGCAAGCGCCCATCCTGATGATGGAAACTCACGCTGATTTCTCCGTTTTCCATGTTACTCATTGCATCCATGGCATTCTCAATCAGGTTACCCAAAACGGTGATCGACTCATTGGTAGCATCCATATCGTCGGTTTCGGGTAACAGGCTCTCTTCGGTTATCGATAACTGGATGCCAAGATCGCGCGCCCGGTTGATTTTACCCAGCAAGAATCCGGCAATCACTGGCGATTTTACCTTACGAATAATCGAGCCGATTTCTGCCTGATAATTGTTCGCCGTTTTTAAAATATAGTCTTCCAACTGCGAGTAGTATTTCAAATGCAGCATGCCCAAAATCACATGTAGCTTGTTCATAAACTCGTGGGACTGGGCCCGCAGTGCATCGGCGTAATAGGACATCCCCGTCAAGCGCTGCAACAACTGGCCAATTTCAGTCTTGTCACGGAACGTGGCGATAGCACCAATCACGTTACCTTTCACCGTCACTGGCACGGTATTGGTCAGCAGCAAATTGCCATTGATATTGATCTCTTCATCACGCTGAGCGATACCACTTTCCAGCACTTGCCTAAGGCGAAGGTGCTCCATCCACTGCTCGCTGATGGTTTCTGCCGACGCATTGGCCGCTATATTGCCCTGTCGGAACAGCCTGCGCGCTTCATCGTTAATCACCGTAATACGACCGCTGTCATCCACGGCAATCACCCCTTCCTTGATCTGTTTCAGCATGGCGTTGCGCTGCTCAAACAGGTTGGAAATTTCATAGGGTTCAAAGCCCAGCATGATGCGCTTGTGGATTTTCACCAGCACTAACGTGCCGAGTCCGCCGACCAGCGCCCCGGCCAACAGCGCCCAGGGGATCATCCAGCGGTTTTCGCTGATCACTTTCTGCACGCTGGTCAGCGCAATTCCTAGCGCTACAACGCCGACCTGCTTGCCATCATTATTAAAAACCGGTGTAAACACCCGCAGCGCCGGGTCCAGCGTGCCGCGGTTGATCGAGGTATTTTCCAGTCCAAACAGCGCAGGGTAAATGTCACGCCCGGCAAAATGTTCACCGATGCGCTCCCGTTCTGGGTGGGTGTGACGCACGGTGTCCATGTCGGTCACGGTGACAAACAGCAACTGATTGCGGTGCGTGATGGTCTCAGCGGCGCGCTGCACTGCTTCGGGGTTACCCAATCCTTGCAACTCATCAATCACCACCGGAGAAGCGGCAAAGGTGCGCGCAACGGCAAACGCCTTGTCGCGCAGGCTGTCTTCGGAGAGTTGGTTAATGCGGAAAAACAGCAGAGCGTAGACCACCAGCAACACTGCGCCTAGCACGACAGAGACCATCAGAAAAACGGATGTTCCCAGCTTCATCGGTGCTTTTGTCCTGCTCATGTCTTGCTCCGGAATCACCTTGGATATCCTTATCTTAACCTGTTTTGCCGTATTTATCGTCCTGCGTTATTGCCCCGCGTTACGGGGCAAAGAAAATCGCAGTCTGATGGGGATTACCAGAATCCCAATACCTTTCACCACATGCCGCCAATACCCAGCCAGATAGGAATCACGACTAGGCTGATAAAGAAGCCAATTTTCCACCAGGTTGCCAGCGGCATATAACCACATCCAAACAGGATCGGTGCCGGACCGCTTGAGTAGTGCGTGGTGGACATGAACAGGTTACTGAAGATACCAAACGCCAGCACGGTCAACATCGGCGGTGCACCTGCCGCTAAGGCAATGGAAACGAAGATGGCATACATGGCGCTGATATGGGCAATCGCACTCGCCATCAGGTAGTGGCTGTAGTAGTAAACCAGCAGCAGGATGCCAAGCATCGGCAACCAGTGGAATCCGCTGACAGCGTTGCCCGCCAGTTGACCCAACCAGGCAATCAGCCCCATTTTGTTCAATTGCCCTGCCAGGGTCATCAGCACGGCGAACCATACCACGGTGTGCCAGGCTTCTTTCTCGCCGACCACGTCATCCCAACTCAGCGCACGGCTCAGCAGCAGCACGCTCAGCCCCGCCAGCGCGGTCAAGGTCGCATCGATATTCAGCGTGGAGCCCAACACCCAGAAGGTGACCAGGCCAAGGAATACACCTAATACCACCCATTCATCGCGCGTCATGCGCCCCATCTCACGCAAACGCTCCACGGCAATGGCACGCATTTCCGTGGTTTGTTTCAATTCAGGCGGATAGAAGCGATAGATGAGATAGGGGATCAGTGCCAGAGACAGGATACCCGGCACCAGCGTTGCCAGCGCCCAATCGGTCCAGCTGATGTAAATACCGAACTGCGCCGCCAGTTTCGCCACCATCGGGTTACCGGCCATGGAGGTCATGAACATGGCTGAAGTGATGGCGTTACACTGGAAAATGGACTGCACCAGAAACGCCCCGATACGGCGCTGGGTGCCTTTCTCCGGCGTAGAATCATAGGCCTCGGAGATAGAGCGGAACAGCGGAGTGATGATCCCTCCGCAGCGCGCCGAGGTGGAAGGCATCGCCGGAGCAAACAACAGGTCAGTGAACACCAGACCATAAGCCAGACCGAGCGAGCTGTTACCCAGTTTGCTGATGAACAGCAACCCGATGCGGCGGCCAAAACCGGTTTTGATAAAGCCGCGCGAGATAAGGCGCAGGTGATCATCCAGATGGTAGGGTCGCTAAACCCAGCCAATACGTCTTTAATCGAGAGCAACCCAAGGATCGCCACGGACGTCAAACTGAACATCGCCATGGCACCGAGGGGATACGGAGAGAGGATAAGACCAATAACGGTGGCAATGAAGATAGCCATTAGATGCCAGGCTTCAGGCTTGACACCCTCTGGCACGGGTAATAACCATAACGCAACAGCAATACCGATAATGATGAGGAGCTTAACTAACCTGCTATTGTTTGTAGACATAAAAACACCACGCTAGAAGATTAAAACGGAATTCGTTTTTTCCACCCAATGCAGTGCGGAGGAGCGGTGTTTCGTTATTCTTCCTCCATCACCCCGATTACCAATATCTTATTCGCTTGATTGTCGTTCTAATTCGGTAATAAGGATATTTTGTAAAGCGGATACATCAGTAGCAGAAAAAAAGGCGAGAAAACAATTGGTCAGGGTATTTTTCTCGCCCCATCAAATTCGTATGATTAACGTAGAACATAATAGAGTAAACGGCAGTTGAATGATAGTTATTTTACTTACTAAACAGATTTAATAGTTTAAATATATTGGTAATTTATAATGATGTGTTCTGAAAAAAAGCGCGATCAATCACGGGGTAATAAATGGAAATTAAGTTATTAGAAAAAGTGATGCGCGAAATAAGATAATAACGCGGTAAATAATACCGCGTTATTATCTCGCCCCCATCATTTTCACTCACAGGCTCCAAAATAATACCGCCAGCAGCTGAGGGGACATGATGCGCAGAAACATCGCCAGAGGATAAACTGTTGCATACGAGAGCGCGGCGGCCCCGCTGGTGGCGTGCAACCCGTTGGCAAAGGCGAGCGCAGGCGGGTCCGTCATTGAACCTGCCAACATCCCACACAACGTCAGGTAATTCATTTTTCCGAGCGTTCGTGCCAACACGCCGACGATTAACAGTGGGATGATGGTGATACAAGCGCCGTAGGCTACCCACCAGATGCCTTCGCCGTACAGCAGGGTATCAAAAAAAATCACCGCCCGATTTTAACCCCACCACGGAAAGAAACAGCACAATACCCAATTCGCGCAACGCCAGGTTCGCACTGGGCGGCATAAACCAGTAGAGCTTCCCAATGCCACCGATTCGCCCGAGGATCAGAGCCACCACAAAAGGCCCTCCGACTAATCCAAGCCGCAGAGCAACAGGGAAACCAGGAATAAACAGGGGCACCGAACCTACCAGCACGCCAAGACCAATGCCGATGAACACCGGCAGCATCTGCACCTGCTGTAGCTTCTGCTGGGAATTGCCAACAATATCCGCCACCGCATCGATGGCCGCCTTGCGTCCCACCAGGTTAAGAATATCGCCAAACTGCAAGGTGGCATTATTGCTGGCGACCAATTCAACACCTGCACGGTTGAGCCGTGAGATCACCACGTCATAGTTCTGCTTCAGATTTAACTCACGAATTTTTCGCCCAAGCACCTTGTCATGGGTCACGACTACACGCTCTACGTGCAGATCCGTACCACGCGTGGAGAGCGACGTATCGACCTCATCACCCATCACCAGACGAGCCTGATCCAAATCATGCCGGGCTCCCACCAGATGCAAATAATCACCCAATTGAATCAAGGTGGCGGGCGCGGGCACCATCAGCGTATCGCCGCGTTTCAGGCGGGAACAGACAATCGCATCGCTATTGAGCATCGGCACATCCTGAATAGCCAACCCCTGCAAGTTCGGGTTGTTCACCTTGATGTTCATGGTTTGCAGTTGCTCATGGTGATGGCCGTTACTGTTATCAAATTGCCTGGCTTCCGCCTCAACCATGATGCGAAATCCCACGCGCAGCAGCCACATCACCAGCAAAATGCCGCAGATGCCTAGCGGATAAGCCATCGCATAACCCGTTCCCATCAGGGTGACCTGCGCCGGATTAGAACCTAAATCGGTCAGAATCTGCTGCCCGGCTCCCAGAGACGGCGTGTTGGTCACAGCACCGGAGAAAATCCCCAGAATAATCGGCAACGGAACTGCAAACAGCTTATGAATGATAATGGTGACAATACAGCCCAACAGCACGGTCAGTAGCGCGAAGCCGTTTAGCCGCAGGCCGGAAACGCGTAATGAAGAGAAGAAGCCGGGACCCACCTGAATGCCGATGGTGTAGACAAACAGGATCAGTCCAAACTCCTGAATGAAGTGCAGCATGTCGTTGTTGAGGGTGAACTGGAAGTATTGGGCAAAATTCCCCACCACAATGCCACCGAACAGCAAGCCGCCAATGCCCAACCCAACGCCGTAGATACGCCAATTGCCTATCCACAACCCCAATACTGCTACTAACGCCAGCATACTCACGGTCAGTGCGATATCACTCATAGCCGTATCCTTGTGCAGCCGTCTTTCGCTTGAAAATCAGTCTAGACCTACGCGACAAAAGCGCCACTGACAGGCAGTCTGGCAGAAGGGGAAGCGAGAATCCGTGGCTTCCAGCACAAATCCTTATGGGTGGTGGGGAAATAAAAATCCCCGGTAAAACCGGGGATGGGAAACAGACTCACCGCGTTATTTTGCGGATTAAGCATCGCTGGTCGATTCAGGCGCGTGCGTCAACCCAGGGCGGTTGCCGCCAATGGCAATACGCTGTGGTTGCAGTTCTGCCGGTACTTCACGTATCAGATCGATATGCAGCAAACCGAGTTCAAATTTCGCCTCGGAGACAAACAGGTGCTCCGCCAGCGTAAAGCTCAGGGTGAACGGTTTAAACGCCAGCCCCTGATGCAGATATTCCACTTTCTTCTCTGGCAGCGTCGGCGTACCGCTTACCGTCAGACGTGGCCCCTCCACTTCGATCGCGAGTTCGCTTTGCTGAAACCCGGCCAGGGCCAGCGTGATGCGATAGTGGTTGTCGTCTTTTTTCTCAATGTTGTAGGGAGGAAACTCAACGGCCTCCTGACTGCCCTGCATTGAGCTGGCCAATTTGTCAAAACCGATCCACTGACGCAGCAGCGGTGATAAATCATAGTTACGCATAATGTGACTCCTTCTTTGAAGCGAGAGTGTGCCTTCAGAGGAGCAGGCAGGCTCCACCGAATTCGCCCCCTAACGGCGGCGGGCGGGCGTTAAAACTGGGTGTTAAATGTTAACGTCGTCTTACTTGATATCGATACGGCGCGGCTTCATCGTTTCCGGCACCACGCGCTCCAGATCGATGTACAACAAGCCATGTTCCAGATTGGCACCAGTAATTTGAATGTGCTCAGCCAGTTGGAACTTGCGCTCAAAGTTGCGCTCGGCAATGCCCTGATAGAGATAGTTACGCGTTACCGGCTCACCGCCGTGTGCGCCTTTCACAATCAGCAGATTGTCATGAGCGGTAATCTCCAGCTCATGCTCGGCAAAACCCGCGACAGCGATGGCAATGCGGTAATGGTTGTCATCCACCAGTTCAACATTGTAGGGAGGATACCCACCGTTACCCTGACTTTGTCCTGCTTCCAGCAAATTAAACAGACGATCGAAACCGATGGCGGAACGATACAGGGGAGAAAAATCGAAATTGCGCATTACAGCCTCCTAAACATTCAGCGAGGATTGATATGGGCCTTCTTTGATAGACAGGCCCTACACCCCATCGACTACCCTGTCGGCGTAGCGTCATAATCTGGGGCTACAATAAAGATGGAGACCGGGCTCAAACTTTCAAGGCCGCGATCGAAGCAATTTTTCCTTTTCCGAAAAATTTATCGGAAAATGAAGTACTACCGCCACAGCACAAAACATGACATCTTACTTAGAGCCCGTTATACCGTGGCAAGGCCTGGCGTAAGCCGACCATTTCTCAATGGACAGCGATATGAAAGTACTGAGACGTACTGCACTCTCTTTGTTGATAGCAGGAAGCGGGCTGGCGCTTACTGGCGGTTGTTCCAGCGTGATGACGCACACCGGTCCCCATCAGGGTTACTATTCCGGTACGCGTGCCAATATGGACGCACTGCACAGTGAAGATGCCAGTTGGGCCATGACGCCGCTGGTGATCCTCGATATGCCGTTTTCTGCCGTTATGGATACCTTGCTGCTGCCTTATGACTATTCTCGCTCGGGCAAAGAAAAGCCGGACGATTCGTTACGCGCACGCATCCACCACGATGAACCACTCCCCATCATCCCCGCAAGTACCGTGCAATCCAGCACTGCGCATCCGTAGCCTGTTTGCCATACGGTCTATCAAACAGACCGGTTTTTGACAGACATACCTTTATTTATCAGCATAATAGCGCCGTTACTTCGGGGGCATGTTGCCACCTGAGCGTCTATGGATATGATGTTAATGAAGCTAGACAGTCTTTCCCGCTTGTTCCACGTCAGTAAAGGGGAATTTATGCCCCACCCGCTTCAAAAACCTAACCGCCTGAGCCAACTCGATCAGATAGATAACGACGATATTGAATTGGCTCGCTTCCAGCACATGCCGATGCCTCCCGCGGGTACGGTCGCCTTTCGCCAACCGACTCGAGTGAAAAGCGTGTGGCTTCACGCATCTCAGAAAATGATTGTGCTCGGGAAGGAAGAAAAAGCGCTGTGAGAGGTTTAATGGTAGGCATAAACAGGCCGTGTGGCGTGCATTTCCAGTTTACGCAATTGGTTATCCCATAAAGTTTATACAATATAAAATATATATTTGTTAAGTTGAATTTCATTCGCTCATTTTTTTTTTTGATCTTCAACCAGGAGGTTTTATGTCATGGTTTACCCGTTTGTCT
>NZ_JBPETA010000126.1:0-10017 GCF_051710365.1 Symbiopectobacterium sp.
TGGGATTGTTAGTATGAATCATGAGAGTTACCTCGTGTTTTGTATAAGGATTGGACACCCATATCAAAACCGGTAACTCTCAACCTTGCAAGGTCCAGTGTCAGATCAAGTCGCGACTAATACAATAAAGGTGTATTGATCTTCAATCGCGATAATTTCGCACTGATTCAGCCGCTGCTGCGCTTTTGGCGATAAACGGTATTTACTCAGCGGCTCAATGTTCAGCGTGAACGACAGGTTCAGATCCATCTCATTGATGGTTTTATGCCATTCGCGTGGCGGGATGGTACGCAGTTCATTGCGGATCAGATAGAGCGAGCTTTTCATCAGATCGTCCATCTCATCAGATCGTCCATCGACTGACGGCCTGCGCGCTCTGCGGTCATTTTGTAGACCAACCCTACCAGCAGCGTCATTACCACGAAGCTGGCAAACAGTAACAGAAAAAACTGCACAAACAGTTTTCTCATGGTATGGCGCTCTCCCAGGCGTTCGGCGCAAAAAGGTAACCTTTGTTGCGCACGGTCTTGATACGGAAGGGCTCCAGTGCATTGTCGTGCAATTTTTTGCTCAGACGGGAAATGGCCACGTCGATACTGCGATCCATGCCGTCATAACTGACACCGCGCAGATTTTTGAGCAACAAATCTCTGTCCATGGTATGTCCGGCATGGGTCGCCAATTGCCACAGTAAATCGAAATCGGCGGTGGATAGCACAATATTCTCTTCCGCGAGCGTCACTTCACGGTTAACCGGATCGATACACAGCAACCCGAAGTGCAGCGTTTTGTGCACCTGAACCTGCGCCTGTACTGTGTGTGTTTCAGGCGCGACCTGCGTGGCGGGTTGCGCCGAGTATTGACGCAAATGGAGTCGCAGGCGGGCAAGTAGTACGGCTGGCGGCGTCGTTTTCAAAATATAATCATCTGCGCCCATTTCCAGCGCCAATATGTGGTTCATGTCGCTGTCAAGTGAGGTCAGCAGCACGATCGGGCCGCTGTACAACGGGCGCAACTCGCGGCAGATGATCATGCCATCTTTTCCCGGCAGCATCACATCCAACAGCACCAGATCGGGGTTTTGCTGCGCGATGAAGTCGAGCGCTTTATCGCCGCGCGGCTCCAGATGAACGTCTATGTCATGTTTTCCCAGATAAGCCGCAATCAGTTTGCCCACTTCAGGGTCATCTTCCACAAAGGCAATCTTATGCATAGTCACCGTAGCTATTGTTCTCTATCGTCATCGTCAGCCTGCCGTGTGGCAAACCGTTTTCGTCTTGCGTTAGCATAGCGCCCACACATTAGCGGCGCCAGCAATGAAGCGTAAAAGGGTATATCGTGCAGATACCGGATTTCATTGCAATATCGTGAACTTGATAACGTGCTCGCGCTGTCAAATCACTCACGCTCGTGACAATATAGAGGGGTAACCCGTGAGCTTGGTAAAACAGGGCAGATGTATTATCGACGCTTGATGAAAGGTGATTGACGTACAAGTGACGCGATGAACCCACTGGCGAACAGGAGAGAAGGGCATGGGAGATAACCCAGAGTCTGTGTGTTCCAATGAGGCGTTAAGTATTGATTACGCTGAGTATTTGGCAGCGCTGTGTAATAAACGCTGGCGTTTTATTGATGCCATGTATGGCGTGTTGCCGATTATCGGCATGGTGACGAAATCTGCGTCGGCCCGTCAGGTCGCCCCGCAAGAGCAAATGAAAATGCTGGCAATGCGGGTGCTTTCCACGCAGGTCAACGATGAAACCAACCTGACGCGACTGATCGCGCTGGCGCAGCAGCAGAAACTGACAGCACTGAATATTGTGCTGCCGTATCCGCTGACGTCGCAGCAGTTGGTGACGATCCGCGAAGCCTGCGCGGCGTCAACAACGGTGTCGCAGCGTAATGAATGCCTGAACGTCCAGATTACACCGGTCTAGGCCGCTTGCGCGGCCCGATGGGTGATTCAGATTAATCGATAGACTGCGTTGCTTCCAATGCTTGCGCCAGCGTGGGATAAAACGTGCGGCGTCCCGCGATGGGATGCACATTGGCGAGCGCCAAGGTTTTCAGCGGTTGGAACGGAATATCGGTTATCAATAGCTGCTTGTCAGCGGGTAATGCATCGCTGAAACGCAAGAACGAATTCAGTCCTCCGGCATCCAGAATCGGCACCGCGTCCCATTGCAGAATGATGGTCTGATAATTCTCGCTGCGTTGCAGAATGTTGTTAAAAATGCGTTCCGCAGCGGCGAAAAACAGTGGGCCGTTCACCCGCAGTACCAGTCGCGTCGGCGATGAGGTTTCAGGACGTTCGCTCAGCCGGGTCATTTGGGCAATGCGGCGCATAAACAGCAGCGATGCCAACACAATCCCCACCGTAATCGCAATCACCATATCAAACAGCACGGTCAGTGACATGCAAAGCAGCATGACAATGATGTCATCTTTGGGGCCGTGACGCAGCAAATCCACCACTTTATGGGCTTCGCTCATGTTCCAGGCGACGATCAGCAGCAGCGCCGCCATGGCGGCCAATGGCAGATAAGAGAGCCAGGGGGCCAGCACCAAAAGCGCTAGCAGCACCAACAGTGCGTGCACCACTGCCGAAATGGGGGACGTTGCCCCGGCGCGCACGTTGGCGGCGGAGCGCGCGATAGCCGCGGTGGCGGTGATGCCGCCAAAGAACGGCGCGACCAGATTACCGAAGCCTTGTCCCACCAATTCGGCATTGGAGTTATGTTTTTTACCGGTCATACCATCCAGCACTACCGCGCACAGCAGTGATTCGATAGCGCCAAGCATCGCCATGGAAAATGCCGCAGGGAGCAGGGCAGAAATGCTCTGCCAGTTGAGCGTCATGGCCGGTTCACCGGCTGTGGACACGTTCCACGGTAGCACCCACTGTGGCAGAATAGGCGGAATGCCCTGACCCTGCGAGCCATCAGCCAGCATATAGCTAAAGCGGGAGCCGATGGTGGCGACATCATGGCCCATCAGCGACATGATACCCATGACAGCAACGCCTGCCAGCAGCGCAGGCAAATGACCCGGCAAGCGGATGCCCAGTTTGGGCCAAAAAACCAGCACCGCCAGCGTTGTCAGGCCAATAAGCGTGTCAGCCAGCGTCAGCGTCGGGAGCGCCTGTGCCAGCGCCATCACCTTTTCGATATAGTGCTCCGGCACGGTGGTCAGGTGCAGACCAAACAGATCCTTAATCTGCATGGTGGCAATGGTGATACCGATGCCCGAGGTAAACCCTAGAGTCACTGACAGCGGGATATATTCAATCAGGCGTCCAAAGCGGCAGACGCCCATCAACACCAAAAACACCCCGGAAAGCAGTGTGGCCATCAGCAAGCCTGAGAGGCCAAACTGCTGGGAAACCGGATAAAGAATCACCACGAAGGCTGCCGTTGGGCCGGAAACGCTATAGCGTGACCCTCCGGTTACCGCAATGACAATCCCGGCAATTGCCGAGGTGTAAAGCCCGTACTGCGGTGGAACACCGCTGGCAATCGCCAGCGCCATTGCCAGTGGAATGGCAATAATCCCTACGGTGATGCCCGCGATAATGTCGTGAACCAAACGTTGTGCGGTATATTTTTCGCGCCAACAGGCGGCGATCAGCGCACTAAAAGGCGTAACCCCGCTTACTCCATGCGTTTTCATCTTATGTCAGACCAAAAAAGGACAAAAAAATGGCGGGCAGTTGGCCCGTCGTCGATAAGTGAAGTGTAGGATACTCCTGTTAAGCGCGGAGTGTTAAGACTTACATCAAAATGCAGGGTGCCCTGACGTAAAATCAGGGCTTTCCCGTAGGATCACAGCATGATTGTCATCAAATACGCAGCAAACAGCGCTAAATGTGCGCTGCCGTTCAACACGTTGGTCCTGCCGGTTGAGAACGAAATATGACATAACATCAACACCGAGACCATGACGACGATGTTGGGCATTTCCAGACCAAAATTCAGCGTATTGCCCATTAAGCTGGCAATGACGGTTACTGCTGGCACGGTCAGTGAAATCGTGGCGAGCACCGATCCGAAAAACAGATTCATTGCACGCTGCACCTGATTACGCAGCACCGCTTTGATAGCGCCCAGCCCCTCAGGAGAGAGGATAAGCAGTGCGACCAGAAAGCCAGTGAACTGCTCTGGGGCATTCATGCGTGTCAGCAGCGCATTAAGCGGCGCAGAGTCCATTTTGGTGATACTGATCACCGCCACAAGATGAATTAGCAGCCAGGCGGTGTGCCACAACGAACTGTGTGAAAAGGGTTTGCCATGGTGCGGGTCGCCGTCATCACTTTCATCTTCATGTTCGTAGATAAACAGGCTCTGGTGCGTGCGCGTTTGGATCAGGAGAAACACGCCGTACATGGCGGCGGAAATGAGGGCGATAATCAGCGCTTGCCCGGTGGTAAAATTACCGCCCGGCAGTGAGGTGGGGAAGACCAGCACGATAATTGCCAGTGGGAAAATGGCCATCAGGTACTGCTTGATACCGATCAAATTAACGTACTGCGTGGCAAATTTCCGACCGCTAACAGTAAGGCAAATCCGACCAGGCCGCCGCTGACGATCATAATGATGGAATAAAGCGTATCACGCATCAGGTCTGGACCGGCATCGCCCGTGGCCATCAGCGCAGGGATCAGACTCACTTCAAGAATGACGACGGAGAGACTGAGGATCAGTGAGCCGTAGGGTTCGCCCAGTCGGTGGGCCAACACGTCAGCATGGCGCACTACGCTAAAGGCGCTGGCGAGAATGCCCACCAGTGCAATAAAGTTGATGCCAAGGATAGCCATCAGGTTTTGTGCATCGCTCCATTGCAGCAAGACAAACAGCGCGATGATGGGGAAGATCAGGGAATATTCGTGGTGACGCGTTTTGATCACCTCGGTGTGCGACTTCATGGCGGGCGGCTCCTTATCAAAAGTATTGAATCTTACTAACAGTGCCGCATGCCTTATTGTTCTCTTTACATGCGCCACGCGGGTAGCGACGGCAATGCATGGTTAAGGGTGTGACGTTGCGGAAAAAAGTGGCTTACAGGTATACCTGACATACTTCAAGTTGCAGATGCGTTGGCTGCACTCGTTCACCCGAATCACATACTTGAGTAAGCTCATCGGGATTAATGAACCTCATCCTGAGGTTCACCCTACGGGCCAGCGCAGGCGCTATTCAAATTTGTTCCAGACAAATTTGTCACGCCCTTCTTGCCGCCTTCCTGCAACTCGAATTATTTAAGGTATAGTTATAGCCTAAAAAACAGAAGCAGATTAGCAGAATGCGCTCAGCAGGCGGGAGATTTTAAGTAATTTTACATTCTTGGGGACTAAAATAGGATTAGTGGGGAGAATTTGGCAGTTTTCTCCCCACTGTATTGGTGTGGCTAGTGAATTTTAGCCCACTCAGTCATCTGGATTATCCATGACATCGTGACGTTTCTGGTGATAATCCTCTTCGTTTAACCCTTCACGCCAATATGGCACTGCGTAGAGCTGATTTCTCTCAACCTTGAGCTCTCTGCGTACGTAACGGCGTAGTTGCACCACGATGCGGTCTTCGCCCGCCAGCCAGAAAAATGCGCTGCTGGCGTCAATATCGCGCGTCACGGCGTGGAACTGTTGTAACAACGTATCCGTGCTGGCGGTCGAGCCGACCACCCAATTCACGCTGAGGCCAGTGGCAGACGATCGGCCTCGCTGTCGATGCGGATAACGGCATGGCCGGTGGCATCGGGGGGCAGCGCCGCAATGGCGGGCAACGAAGAGGGATCGCCTGCCAGATAATAGGCGCTGGACGCAGGCAGCATTGGGTGCGGACCACCCGGTTGAGTAATACCTACGCTGTCTCCGGGCTGCGCGTTGCGGGCAAACGTGACGGCGGGTCCGCCGTGGTCGTGCAAGGCAAAGGCAACATCCACTTCGCCCAATTCGGGCCGGAATGCATAAATAGTATAAGTGCGCACGACGGGGCGCGCCTCACCTTCTGGCCATTGTGGGCCTCGTTCTCCCAATGTGGGTAACGTAGGTGCTTTCTGGCCGGGGCGCGCTAAAAACAGTTTGATATGCGCGGCATGTCGCCCGACTGCCGAATAGTTGTGCAGTGTGTCGCTGTGAAAAGTGATGCAGCGCAAGTGCGGTGAGAGGTCGGTGATGCGTTTAACCTGGATTAGTCGGGGTTGGGCTGGGTGAAAACCTGTCGGATGAGCCATTAAATTTCTCCATCATTCAGCCGATATCGTTATTGATGTGATGGACAACATCATAGCATGTTGATGATAGTGATTATCATTTTAGTAACAGGCAAAAAGCACGCGTGGTTAAAAAGGCGTTGTTCACCCTTTTTTGTTACGATTTCAGCGTTACATTAACCCTTTGTGATTAAGATCAAGCTTGATTGCCACACAAAGAATGTCATATTCTGGAATGAGTTGCAGAAATTTTAAGCAGTTACGCTGTTTTTGTCAGAAAGAACGCGGCGGTTATTGTGGGGGTTTTAAGGTATTGTTAACAAGCGATTTTTTACAAAAGGCTGATTGTGGTACGTCTTTTGGTTGTATCGAAGAAAACTTGCTGCTCACGCCTTCGCAGCGAGCGGACTCCCTGAACCAGACGCTATCGCGTCGCCCTGATAGCCCGGTGTGGTTCTTTGGCTACGGCTCACTGATGTGGAATCCGGTATATTACACCGGAGGAAGCCCGTTTGGCCACACTTTCTGGCTGGCAGCGCGCATTTTGCCTGCGCGGCAGGACGCGGTACGGCAACGCAACCTGGACGCATGCTGGCATTAACGCCAGGTGGGAAAACGACCGGGATGGCATTTCGTTTACCGGAGGACTCACTGCGTGAAGATCTGGAACTGCTGTAGAAGCGCGAGATGATCACCGGTTGCTACCGTCCGGAATGGTGCGATCTGCGCTGCCAAAACGGCGAAACACTCACGGCGTTGGTGTTTGTTTCGCAAGAGCAACATCCTCTGATTGAAGCGGATACCTGCATACACCGCGTTGCTCCCATGATTGCCAGAGCCAGCGGTCCACTGGGAACCAACGCACAGTATCTGTTTGCACTGGAAGAGGCGCTTAAAAAACACGGTATGGCCGATGAGTGCTTAACGGCGCTGGCGCAGCGGGTGAGAGAGCTTCAGGAACAGGCGAAGCAGGCACATCCACAGCAGGGTGACTGGTGGGGCGTTTAGCATCGTTAACTAACATCGCGTTAATTAACACACCATCGAACAACACCTTATCGTGTCGCCATTGACCGCAATAAATCAGTCAATGGCGACGCAACGGGTTACCAACCTACGCCAAGGCCCAGCGTATACATGGTATCGTCCACATCCCCTTGATTACTTTCGATGCGGGTGCGCACCACGCGCATACTCAATGAAGACCAGTCGGTTAATTTGAAGCACAAGCCACCTTCCGCTTTCAAATAGATGGGTGCAGTACCATCCAGAGAACGCCCAACTTCACCGTTGGTGAAGGCTTCAATGGTTTTGCTGTACAGATAACGGTTGTAGGCCCATTTCAGACCGGCGGAGTAGAAGTTGTCTTCTTTGCCTTCCGCTTCATTCTGATAGGTAAAGATTTGGCTGTTGACCAGAGACGTCAGAGAGAACGCGCCTAAGTCATTGTCCCAGAACTGGTAACCGGGACCAAGACCGAACGAGCGGTTGACCTTGATGTTCTCGATCCAGTCGCGTTTGTAATAGTAACGCGATTGGACGAACCATTGCTCATCGAGAAATTTGTCCAGTGCGTATTCGCCGGAGGCATTCTTGGTGCTGCGCACATCATTCTCGGTGGCTTCGTGGTAAGTACCATCCACGTTGTGACACCAGGTGCCGTGGCGCATCCGGGTATCGAGGGTGACGTCGTAGTTTTCTGTCTCGGTAGAGCTCTTCTTGTGCGACATCCCGGCGTCGATATTGCCTTTCCAGGAGAAGTCAGTGACCAACGGTTTCGCGGTAACGATAGATTTGATATTGGTCAGCGCCAGCGTTTGTTCACCTTGACCTGCACCGGCAGGCGCGCCGACGACGGAACGGGTTTCACCCGCTTTCAGGCTTGGATACAGCACGCCGTTTTCATAGCGCTCGCCCTGAATCACCAACCCGTGGTCGGATTCGAAGGTTTTGACCTGATCCCAGGCAACAGAAACGGAGCCTGCATAATCCGTGGTGATAAACAGTTTGCCGCCGTCAAGCAGCGTAATTTTCCCGGTAATTTTGTCCCCGTTGTTGAGCCAGACCGTATCGGCGTAGCTTGCAGACGTGCCAGCCGTTGCCAGAGCAAAGGCCAACCCCAGGGAAGATAGTGCGCGTTTAGTATGTGTCATTTTTTGGGAGATAATACAGTGGAAGTCGTTGATGAATAATGCTGCCAATGGCGCTGGCTAAAGCAGTTGGACCGTTAATTTCGGCACTGCAAACAGTAACAGGAAATGTGATCTGGCTCTACAATAAAACATCGATTCGTTAGAATCTAAATTGTTATAAAACATATCAATGATGATTAAGCGCTATAACCAGATCAAAATCACATTTCAATAAGGTGCTATCCCCTCTGCGCCGTCCGGTGGCGCGAAGAGAGGGGAGGGACATCACGCCGTTTGTTGTGGCTTGCGCAGGTTTCTCTCAGGACGCGCCTTACGTGGCAGAAAACGCGTTGTGAGAAATTGGCGCACCCGCGTCACAATTTGCTCCTGGAACAGTAAGCAGATAACCACGGTTGCCAGCAGGAATATACCGTAGCCGGGCAGTGAAAGCTGCACGTTCCCGGCGGCCACGGCGCACTGCTCCCAATCGCTAAAGCAGGTCTTAGGATCGCCGCGCAACAGCTGCTCCAGCGTTCGGAACAGATTAAACAGCGGAACATGCAACGCAAAAATAGAGAGTGATGCTGCACCCAATCGCGGTGACCAATGGCGCAGCCAGTGGCTATCCGGATCGCGTGCCAGCGCGCTCAGACACACTAATCCCACCTGAGCGGGCAGCAGCAGACCGTTGTGCAACAAGAAATACCAGTAGGCCTCGCCATTGGTGAACAACCAGGCACCCGCGATGAAATTCAGCAGAATGAACGCGGCAACCCCCGAACGTTGGCCGCTGGTCAGCGGCATTCTGGCGCGATCGCGATAATGGCGGAATAGCGCATAGCCTAAAATCCCTGCTAAAAATTCTGGCAACCGGAAAATAGGCCCGCGTTGCAGTAAACCGGTGTAGGGCATACCAAACTGCTGCTTCCAAATAATCCAGGCAGGTGGTATCAAATAGAGCAGACAAACAATACCAAGCCACAGCCAGGGGTGACGACTGTTAAGTAAGAGTGGCCCCAGTGCAGGGAACAGCAAATAGAAGAAAAACAGCGTTGAGAGCGACCACAGCGGGGCATTGAACGTCAGAAAGTAGGGATTCCACGCTTGCAACATAAACACTTGCAGCAGGCCATTGAAGAGCAATTGTGCATTGGTCATGTAATGGCGCAGGCTTTCCGGATCGACATTTGGCTCATTGGTGTCATAAATGACAAAGCGTGCGCTGGCGACTTGGCCTTCCGGCGGAACCGCCAGCCATTGCATCAGGGTGACCACGGCGATAGAGGCGAGCAGCGCCATGATATGGATGGGATAAAGGGTGAACAGCCGTTTGGCCCAAAAATGACGGGCGGGTTCGCGCAGTTGTCCACCGCGAATATAAACGTGGGCCAGCAAAAAACTGGAAAGCACGAAAAAGGTGCTGGTGGCGAAAAAACCCATGCTGGTCAGTTCACTTAAAAAAGCACACGTTTTATCTGGGGATAAACATGAGCAGTGTGATAGATCATCACATAGCAGCCGAGCAGAAAACGCAGCCATTCCAGTCCGATAAAGTGTATTAGTCGCGACTTGATCTGACACTGGACCTTGCAAGGTTGAGAGTTACCGGTTTTGATATGGGTGTCCAATCCTTATACAAAACACGAGGTAACTCTCATGATTCATACTAACAATC